>JAISJM010000025.1 GCA_031261525.1 Eubacteriales Family XIII. Incertae Sedis bacterium | reverse complement strand
GTCGTTTGTGCAAAAATAGGACCTGGCGCATCCGATTACCTCATTGAACATAACATGAGGGTTTTTGAAGCACCAGGTCTCGTTGACAATGTCATTGCGACGCTTATTAAAAATGAGATGTTGTAGTTTGAATTTCAGTCTAACTTAGATGACATAATTGGTACAGGATACTACATTGAAAGTAATCGTTCGTTGTTGCTTTGGTATTGCCATCGCTTCGTCGGTTGCATATCCAATCGCAATAGAGGAGACTGGATAGAATCCATCAGGAATTTCACACAGATGTAAAAGAGTGGGATCCTTTTCAAATGCTTCAACCATTCCAAATATAAAGACGCTACCCATTCCAAGATCTGTTGCAGCGAGCAACATATTTTCACAGATACAGCCTGCATTACAATAGGCAAACCCTTCCGTTGGTTGCTGCATTGAACTGACAATGATGAGTGTTGGCGCATTGTAAAAGATATCTGCACCCGTGCTATTTGTGCCAGATGTCACTTCTGATATCTTTCGGATGAGTTCTGTATCTTGCAATATGGTCACATGCATGGATTGAAATGCGCCCATTGCAACAGGCGCTTCTTTGCCCGCATGCAGGATTGCGTCAAGTGCTACATCAGGTATCTGCATATCCTTAAATCCACGTGTTGATTTTCTAAGCTCAATTGTACTTATCGTTTCCATATAGATTTCTCCATTAATTTTATACTAGCTCTTTTTTTCAGTAGCAACAATTTTAACAAGTATAACTGTTAGTGTTGCAATGAGCGTGCTGATGATACTAAGTGTGATGATTAATTTTTTCATAATGAACCTCCATTTTTCTTGAGTTAAGAAATATTCATACAAACTGAATGATTATATATATTATACATATATATAATCATTGTTGAACCTTCTTGTCAATAACTGTAGGCATTCAGTGTTGTAGATTTAATATATTATACTTTTATGTTACTTTACATAAATTCACATTTATTATATACTATTATTCGCATAGTGGTCGTCGGGGTGTAGCGCAGCTTGGTTAGCGTACTTGACTGGGGGTCAAGGGGTCGTGAGTTCGAATCTCACCACTCCGACCATATGTAAAGACTGCAATTACAACGGTTGTGGTCTTTTTTTATTTAAATTTAGGATTGAAATTTGCCATAATTTAGCGTAAATGAGCGCGTTTTTTCACGTTTGAGTGTGGCAAGAAATGTGGCAAAACTAGCGCGCAGAATGATAAATGTTTATTTTTTTTGTAAAGATATTCCAAAATGGTTTAAAATCTACTTTTAGAGAGCCTACTTATCAGTGCGCTTTATGAAATGCATTAAAGACCATAAAAATGAGATACATAGTCAGATAATGAATATCGAATATAAATAATCCAATTATCAGGAGATGTAAATGAAAAAAGCAAAAACTCAAACACGAAAATTCGGTTTACTGATGTCGATTGCTATGATTATTGGAACCGTGATAGGCTCGGGCATTTTTTTCAAAGCAGACGACATATTGATTCAGACCGATGGCAATGTCCTTTTGGGATGCGTCGCGTTGCTCATTGGTGCGCTCGGAATTATTTTCGGCGGAATCACGATTTCGGAATGGGCAAAAATTACAGACGATGCAGGTGGGCTAATCAGCTATGCTGAAAAAGCATTCGGGAAATTTTTTGCGTTTTTGTTAGGTTGGTTTCAGGGTACTGTTTACTATCCAGCGTTGGCGGCGATTATTGGTTTTGTAGCAGCTAATTACACGATTGCACTGTTTCCACAGCTAGATTTTAATCAATCTGGAGTCTGGATTATCACGATTGTATATTTGATTTCGATTTATATCATTAATATTTTTTCAGCTAAATTGTCGGAAATTTTTCAGACTTCTGCGATGTTTATTAAATTGATTCCTTTGCTATTAATCGCAATTTGCGGATTGTTATTTGGTGACCCGCAGGTCAGTTCATCGAGTGCGATCACGCTTCCTGTGATTACAGCATCCGCGGGTGCTATTGTGGCGGTTGCATTTTCATATGATGGCTGGGCAGTTGCTCCATCTATTTGTCACGAGATTAAAAATTCGAAAAGAAATTTACCCTTGGCTTTAATCATAAGCCCGATTATTATTTTGGCAGTATATGTGAGCTATTTTGTGGGCATTTCATTTTTAATTGGTCCAGAAAAAATCATGCAAATGGGTGATTTTGCATTTTCTGCAGCTACAGAGCAATTGTTCGGTGCGGTTGGTCAAAAAATGATGTTGATTGCCGTGATTGTATCTGTCTTAGGGACGACCAACGGATTGGTGATTGCCAACGTGCGAGCACCATATTTCCTGGCACTTCGGAAAGAAATACCGTTCAGCAAGAAAATCGCTAAACTGAATCCGAAATTCAACATATCATTTCCGTCCGCGATAATCAGTATCCTATTAACTTTATTATGGTTACTGGTGCATTTTCTATCTGTTGCAGTGCCAAGTATCATCAAATTTGAAATTGACATTTCCTCTATTCCGATTGTAATTATGTATGTATTTTATACATTGCTATATATTGGCGTAATCATTCGCACATGTAAGGGCTTAATCAAAAACAAAATGGCTGGAATCCTCTGTCCGATTCTAGCCATTGTAGGTGCAACTATGATTTTATACGGTGGTCTTACGGCTTCAAATTCAATCATTTATCTAATTGTATCGTTATTGATTTTGGTCACTGGCGTTGCATTGTACTGTCTAGTAACATTTTATCGTGTCGCGGCTCCACGAAACCATGAGACTTCCAAATAATATAAGTGGATTACATTAGATGTTGGAACTTTTTCAACTGTAAGGCTTAATAAAAAATAAGAACCTGACCTGCTGAAACAATCAAAGATTGTTTGTGAGTCCCTAAAACTTTGTTATTTCATAATAAAATGGCTGGAAATTTTCTCGTATTCCAGCCATTTACATGTAATTACATTTCTCGTACAATCTTCGCAGCACGGACAAGGTTACGAAGGCTTTTCAGCGTTTCTTCTTCGCTAAACTCTTTTTATCATTATACTATAACAGTTGTAATGACTTGTAGGCGTATTTTTGATATAATGAAACAGATTCGTATTTGTATATTAAGCGAGGAGCTTATTTTAATGAGATTAGTGAAAAAGAAAATAACGATTGCCGTATTACTCATGATGCTTTCCAGTATTTTTCTATTTCCTCTTTCTGTATTTGGAGCAGAAAAGGAAGATATGGCAAATGGTGAATTCATCGTTGGCATGGAGGCTGCTTATCCACCATTTAACTGGACGCAATCCGATGACAGCAATGGGGCTGTACTAATTCAGGGAAGCAACCAATATGCAAATGGCTATGATGTAGCTGTTGCTAAAGATTTAGCGAAGACGTTAGATAAAAAACTGGTCATCGTCAAGACTGCTTGGGATGGACTACTTCCAGCATTGACATCAGGTAAGATTGATGCAATTGTGGCGGGCATGAGTCCAACAGACGAACGAAAAGAACAAATCGATTTTTCAAATAACTACTACACATCAAACTTGGTAATGATGGTACGAAGCGATGGTGATTTCGCAAGTGCGAAGTCCATCGATGATTTTACAGGTGCCAAGATTACTGCCCAACTGGGGACGTTTCACTACACTGTGATTCCTCAGATTCCAGAAGTACAGCAACAACAAGCGATGCAGAACTTTTCAGCGATGCGTGTTGCACTAGAGTCTGCAATTATTGATGGCTATGTTACAGAACGCCCCGAAGGTGTCACGGCTCAGAAAGCCAATAGCCATTTTAAGATGGTTGAATTCTCACAGGATGGTGGATTTCAGACAAGTGAAGAAGATACAGCGATTGCTGTTGGTGTCCGCAAAGGCGATCCAAATTTAGCAGCAATCAATGAATATCTAAACAATTTTTCCGTTGATGAACAGAATGCATTAATGGATAAAGAGATTGGATTTCAGCCAATGTCAGATGACGAGCATCAAGCTTGGTACAGACAAATTGCTGCTATTGCGATGGAGAATGCAGATTTATTTATCCGTGGTGCAGGAATGACCTTGTTTATTTCTCTTATCGGAACGATTGTTGGCACCTTGATTGGGCTGCTAATTGGTGTATTCCGAACAATTCCAGAATCTGAAAACAAATTTTTAGCTTTTATCTACAGAATTATTTCGTTTTTAGTCACCGCTTATATTGAGATTTTCCGTGGTACGCCGATGATTGTACAGGCGATGGTTCTATATTATGGAACGGCGCTTGCGTTCGGCTTGAATCTTGACCGTACGATTGCTGCGCTTCTCATTGTATCTATCAATACAGGCGCGTACATGTCTGAAATTGTTCGTGGCGGTATCTTCTCCGTTGATATTGGTCAGTTCGAAGCTGCACAAGCGATTGGTATGACGCATCGTCAGACCATGATTAAGGTCGTCTTACCGCAAGTAATTCGTAATATTTTACCTGCAACAGGAAATGAATTCGTGATTAATATCAAGGATACATCTGTGTTATCTGTTATATCCGTATCAGAATTATTCTTCCAAGGTAGCACCGTTTCTCAACAAAACTTTATGTACTTCCAAACTTTCGCGATTATCTGCGTGATTTACTTTGTATTAACGTTCACAATCACGAGAATATTGCGATTCGTCGAGACAAAATTAGATGGACCCGACGCATATGTGCCGATTTCCAATCAGATGCAAGTAGAATAAGTGGGAGAATGATGAATCATGTCTGAAAAAATATTAGAAGTGAACCATTTGAAAAAGTCATTTGGTGAAAATGAAGTCCTAAAAGACATTCACCTCAATGTGAATATTGGTGAAGTCATCTCCATTATTGGTAGTTCTGGCTCTGGCAAATCGACATTACTGCGCTCCATCAATTTACTTGAGAAGCCCGATGGCGGCGAAATTATATTTAAGGGTAAAAATGTTTTATCGAAAGGTTATAACTTACCAAAATATCGTACGCACTTAGGTATGGTTTTTCAAAGTTTTAATTTATTCAATAACATGAATGCATTAGACAATATCATCGTTGGGCAGACGACAGTTTTAAAACGTTCCCATGCCGATGCCAAAAAAGAAGCAAATGAAAACTTGAAAAAAGTCGGAATGGAAAGCTTTGCCAACGCAAAACCAAGCCAACTTTCGGGTGGACAAAAACAGCGGATTGCAATTGCGCGTGCGCTGTCAATGAATCCAGATGTACTGCTATTTGATGAACCTACTTCCGCACTGGATCCAGAGATGGTCGGAGAAGTGTTGAAAACCATTAAGGAACTTGCCAAAGTACACATGACCATGATTATCGTGACGCATGAGATGGAATTTGCGCGCGAAGTCAGCGATCGCGTCATTTTTATGGATCAAGGCGTAATCGCGGAGCAGGGTCCTCCTGAACAGATATTCGAAAATCCAAAAGAAGCTCGTACAAGAGAATTTTTACAGCGATTCTTGAAATAGCGGAGAAATGGATGAGTCAGTTTCTAGAAATCCCACAATGGCCTATGGCTGTGCCTGTCAAATTTTTTACACAAGAGGGGCGCGAGATTGCAATACCACATTGGCATAAGGAGATTGAAGTCATCTACATGACAAAAGGCTCCGTCAATATTGGTTACAACGATGAGATCGTCTTCCTTCG
>JAISJM010000004.1 GCA_031261525.1 Eubacteriales Family XIII. Incertae Sedis bacterium | reverse complement strand
CGCATCTTTGGCATGCACATCTTCAGAACGTGCATCTAAATCAGGCGCATCTTTGGCATGCACATCTGAATCAGATTCTTGCGCCTCCAAATTATTTGAGATTCCATTTAAGGAAGCATCCGCCATTGATGTCATCGGCGTAGCATAGCTGATAAGCATTACGACGATAAGCATGATGGACAAGATCTTCGGATATCTGCGTGTTGCTAACATTTCGTGTTTTTCCTCCAGTACTGTAGATATAATTGATAGGTATGACTTATTATTGCTGAAACTTCGCGTCAAACGATATAAAGGAACCTTGAAAATTTAATATATAAGCCAAATGATAGGTATAAGCACTAAAATGATAGTATAAGCACTAAAAAGTATTCGTGATATCTGGCTAGTGCGACTACGTGAACGTATCTGTATCATAAGTGTCCTAACCTTTTCTGATATATGATACATATGGCTAATTATTGAATTTTCAAAGTTACTTATGCATTTTCTTCTGCATAGCTTCATCTACATTAGATTTATACCCATTTTTTCTAATGTTTAATCACGAAAAAACAAAAATTAATCAATTAAGAATAGTATGATATTTTCCGCCAAAATCAGAAACACTGCGTGTACCCAACGTAGCAAATCCCAGCGTATTTAAAGCATCAACAAGGCTTATTTAGCGCATCGGCGAGGCGTATTTAGAACATCTATGATTGGGCTGTCTCATTTATCTAGTTTGCTTTGGTCGAGAGAATCTGAAGAATCGGAAGCGTCAAAAGGTGTCAAGAAATAAAAAAATTCGAGGATTTATTTCTGCAAATGAGCGACAACAGGGAATTGCATAACCGTTGTATTCTGGATATGCTGCAAGCATAGCAAGTCTTTGATACGCGATTCTCTGTTTTCTGTCATTTTAAACGCAAAATCGCCTATTGTAGTGTCCAAAATGATGAAACGCAATATCGACTGTGTCAGTGTCCAAAATGACAAAAAGCAATATCGACTGTTTTGTACCCAAAATAACGTTAAAATATTGCCAAATCGGTCACTACTGCTACAAATCATCGCAAAAGTTGGGGTAGTTATGAATTTGCCACCGATTGATACAAGAAATCGGCTTAACTCGTGTGAGATGTAAGGTTGGTATCGCATTTAGGCTTTAAATTGACTCTAAAGTGGTACACTTTTCGTGGCGAACTGTGGTACACTTTGTGGCGAGTAAGTGGTACATTTTGCGTGACTGCTTACACCACCTAGCATGCAATCACATATATTACGCAAAACTCGTATTTTCATCCCACAAAAGACGGTATTTGGGGTCCAAATTTCGACTTTTGCGTAAACCATGCACCATTGTCTCTTGAAAACACGAAGTATTTGTATTATTATTCTGCAATAGCGTGAATTGTAACATCTTTACTTTTGCTTTTTACTTTTTATCCTCACAATTAAGTTCTGATTAAGTGACATTCATACAATTCTTTGATATAATGAATGGGTATATGAGTATGTAAGAGTAGAAGAAAAGTTATGAGTGACTTTTTATATAAGGAGGAATATTGATATGGCAAATACAAAAAGATGCATTATCATCACGGCGAAACTAAACGGAACGATCAGTGAAAATATTGATATATTACCAGAAGATTTGGTTTTATGTGCAGATGGCGGGTATGCCTATGCAAAGGCGGAGGGAGTCACACCAGATGCAATCATTGGTGATTTTGATTCGCTTTCAGATGAATTGTGTGAAGATGTGCTTAATTTTGAGAATACAGAGCATGGCAAAGCCCCTGAAATTGTAAGGCTTGCTGTGGATAAGAAAGATACCGATACCATCGCTTGCGTAAAGTATGGTCTACGAGCTGGTTGCGGTGACTTTGTTATCGTCGGCGGACTTTCAGGTAGACTCGATCATACGATTGCCAATCTCAATGTACTTTCATTCTTGGTTGATATGGGTGTGAGAGCTTGGATTAGAGATTCAAAGAATCACGCGCGCATGATTAAGGGTACTTTCGTAGAGGGTATGCCTACGATGGAGCATGTATTCAATCGTGAAGTTGGAATTAACAACGGTACGCCAGGCATGGTGCTCCTATCCAACCGCAAGAATTATAACTTCTCCGTATATTCCTATGTTGAAAGATCAACAGGAGTCAGCATCAAAGGTGCAAAATACAACTTAGACAAAGCTGTCATGACCAATAGTTATCCGCTTGGCACAAGCAACGAATTTGATGGCGACAATGATGCTATTATCTCCGTTGAATTTGGACGATTGCTCATCATCTTGTCTGAGAACGACTAATTTAAAATAGCCTAATATAAACCCAAAGCACCTAATTTGAAATCAAGTCCAACCTATTTCATAAATGACGGCCCAATCTGATTTCGTAAATGATGATCAGAACAGAAATAATAATCAGAACAGAAATGATAACCCATACATAAATAATAATCCATGCAGAAAAGCCACTCAAAATCATTGAGTGGCTTTATCATTTATTATATAATTCAAGATTTGCAAACTTACCTTATTTACATACAAACAAACAGACCGACAAGTACAATATGAGAAAAGCTCCTGCAACCTGATTGCTCGACGTCAGTCTTATTGCTCCTGAGACTCGAGCGACTAGTTACATCATCGTAATTTAAAGTGATTACCCACCTACAACTTATTGCCAGCCTGCAACTTGAACGCTCACCGTCAGTCTTAATTTCAGATTCGACTTTTACTAAAGGGGCTTACATTATTTTGACTGTGTTACCGCTCGCCGTCAGTCTTAATCTCAGGCTCGACAGCATTCTCACCTCTCTTGTAAGTGATGAAATCCTGTGAAATCTCAAGAGATGCAATCGATACAGGCACTTCTGTATTGCCGGCATAAGTAAGTTCTGGCTTGCCATCAATCAAATCGCGCGCGCGCTTTGCCGCGAGTGTCACAAGTGTATAACGACTATCGACTTTGTCCATGAGGACATTTATGGAAGGTTCTAATAACATTTATTACTCCTATTCTCAATTTGAATCTATTTTTAAATATTTGCATACCTATATATTATAGTTCTTAATCACGTCCGCGTCAACTTTCTGATGTTCAGCAGTGATAATCGTATTGACTTTGGCAGTCGCTTCTTCCAGATTATCGTTGATTACATAATAATCATATTGCTCTATGACTTTTATCTCAGATAAGGCATTGTCCATGCGCTTTGCAATAACATCTGCGGCATCTGTACCGCGCCCAACAAGTCGCTGCTGCAATACTTCGAGTGATGGCGGCAAGATAAAAATCAAGATCGCTTCTGCAAAACGTTGTTTTACTTGTAGTGCACCCTGCACGTCGATTTCAAGCACAACATCTTCACCATTTGCCAGCATCTCACTTACATAACGGCGTGGCGTTCCATAATAATTGCCATATACATCAGCATATTCCAGGAATTCGTCTCGCGCAATCGCCGCTTCAAAGTGCGCACGATCTGTAAAATAATAACTCACGCCATCCACTTCACCTGGTCTTGGTGATCTCGTCGTCATCGAAATACTCAACTTCGCACGAGAACTCGATGCGTCTGTCTCACGGAGTATCTGCTTGCAGATAGTTCCTTTACCGGCACCAGATGGACCAGAAATTACAAATAATTTTCCTTCTTTCACGAATCGCTCCTGACTATTATCTATTCGATGTTTTGGACTTGCTCTCGAATATTTTCTACATCGTTTTTCATATTGACAACAAGCTCTGTAATCCGCAAATCGTCAGCCTTTGAACCCATCGTATTGACTTCACGGTTCATCTCCTGCATGAGAAAATCCATCTTCTTGCCCGTGACACCACCGCCATCAAGCATGAGCTCGAGCTGCTCAATATGGGAGTCCATACGCACGACCTCTTCTTCGATGCTGCTCTTGTCAACCAATATTGCCGCTTCCATAAGAATCCGAGATTCATCAATTGTCGAGATATCTGCCCCTTTGAGCAATTCTTCAATGCGCGTTTTATATCGTTCTATGTAAATATCGCCCTGCAATTTACACAGGTCTTTGACATGCGCAAGACTCACATGTAGATTCTCACACATCGCCAAGATTGCCTGCCTGAGATTCTCACCTTCGAGCAGCCGCATCTTATTGAAGTCTGCAATTGCGGCATGTGCAATCTCACTTAAGGACGCTTTCACTTCGTCCTCACTGAGCACATCGATTGACGAGAGTTCCGTCAACACATTGTTGTACTTCAGAATATGAGATAATTTGACAGCCTCATCAATTCTGAGGGAAAATGCCAAATCATCAAGCGCCTCATAATACGCTTTTGCCACTTCCTTATTGACAGTAATCTGGGGTTTCGCATCTGTAGCCTGTGAAATTTTGACGAAGACATCCACCTTGCCGCGGCTGATACCAGCTTTGATGCAAGATCTGACAGCCTCTTCGGCATATGAAAAATCCGATGGTTGTCTGATTTTCAAATCAAGATACCTTGAATTCACCGAACGAATCTCCACCTCAACATTCAAATCAGATAATTTTCCAGCAGCTCTTCCGTAGCCAGTCATGCTCTTAATCATTGTTCCACCTCGTCATCTGTTTACATGCAAATGTCGACAACGGTTATTGTCGACATTTGCAATTTCTTATTTATATTATATCATAAATCTGTAAGATTTCTGATATAATTAGCCATGTCACGAAGTGACGGCATATAATTTTATAATAATCGTGAAACGATTGTTATATCATAAATCTGTAAGATTTCTGATATAATTAGCCATGTCACAAAGTGACGGCATATAAATTTATAATAATCGACGTCCTTCCTTACAGCTCCTGATCCGCATGAATAAGCGCATTGAGCAGCACATTGGCACCGTTATAAGTCTCTTCTGGGGAACTATACTCAACAACCGTATGCGATAGACCATCCTTCGATGGAATAAAAATCATGACGGCTTTCAGCAATTCGGATACATACTGCGCATCATGACCCGCGCCTGAATACATCGGCTTATAGCTATAACCGAGCTCTTTCGTTGCACCTTCTACAAACCCAATCATCTCGTCATCGAAACGAATCGTCTTGCGTCCCCAATGCTCTTCATAGCTGAGCTTGCAGCCGTAGACGTCCTTTGGCAGATTCTCAATAACTTTTACGACCTGTGCAATCACTTCGGGATCTTTATGTCTTGAATCTAGGGTGAATTTTACATAATTCGGAACAACTGTATGGATATTTGGCTTGCACTGAATCTCGCCTGTTGTAAATACGAGTTCACTGTCGAGTTTGCTGAGCTCTTCCCATAAAGTCAATATCACCTTGCTCGCAGCTCTGAGTGCATCCTTACGATAGCTTTGAGGCGTTGTGCCCGCATGGGAAGATACGCCCTCGAGGATGATGTCATAATTTACCATGCCGACGACGCCCTCAACCACACCAATCTCCAAATTGGCTTCTTCGAGCACGGGTCCCTGCTCAATATGTGGCTCAAAATAGGCAATATAATCCTTTTCATTGAGCCGATTCTTCGCATCGCCAACATAACCCGACGCTTCCAGTGCTTCACCAAAAGTAATGCCGCCGCCGACTTCTTCAACCGCCAACATCACGTCCTTTTCAAACTTGCCAAGTACGATACCAGAACTCATCATTGCAGGCTCAAACCGTGCGCCCTCTTCGTTTGTCCAGACCATAACCGTAATTGGATGACGCAATGCAATCTTCTCTTTGATGATTGTCTCCGCAACTTCGAGTGAGGACAAAACGCCATAAATTCCATCATAATTGCCGCCATTTCTAACGGAATCCATATGAGAACCCATAACAATACGAGGTAAATCCTCACTGCCTGGATAGGTCGCATACATATTGCCGATGTCATCGGTCTCTAGCGTCATGCCGAGCGCCAATACGCGCTTCTTAAATTCAGCTCGAGCTTCGAGTGCGGCTTCACTAAGGGATAATCTTGTAATACCGCCACCGTCTAGCTTCCCGAATTGTGACCAAGTCTGAATCTTCTCAGTCATTCTCTCTTTGCTAACCTGCAACATATCGTACCTCCAATCCAACACAAAATGCAAGAAGCACAGTCGCCTGTGCTTCTAAAAGAATCTGAATGTTTTGTCATTAGCCCATAATCGATTCGAAAGACTCTACAGCAGTATCGAACTCTGCATCATCTTCAATCTCAACGAGCTCAAACTCGTCATCGCCCACTTCCTTGTAGCCATAGATATACACGTCATCAGACCCATCATCTGGAACCAACGCGATGTATTCCTTATCTTCCACATCGAATACGCCGAGTATCTCGCACTCAATATTCTCACCATCGTCGAATTCAAGTGTGATGAAATCTTTGTCATCTCTGTTCTCTGCCATTTTTATGCTCCTTTATTCCTATACAAATTCATTACTACGGCTCATGATATCACTTTTTCTGCAAATATTCAATAATATTTTGAGCAAGTTCTTCACTTATTCCAATTTTTTCTGATATTACATGTGCTTCTTGCCTCTTAATCTCATCGACACTACCAAATGTAGCGAGTAATGCCGCACGGCGTTTCGGCCCGACACCTGGAATTTCATCTAATGCAGAACGAATCATCGCATTGCTTCGTACTTTTCGGTGGTAAGTAATCGCAAATCGATGCACCTCTTCTTGAATCGTTCCAACCAGATGATACAATTCTGGCATCAACTTGATATCATATTCTTTTTCTTTATAGACAAGCCCTCTACTACGATGTTTGTCATCCTTTACCATGCCAATGATGTGAACATCTGCCAATTCTGGTCCCATTGCAGATAAGATTTCCTCAGCCGCATGCGTATGACCTAAGCCACCATCGATTAAAACCGCCCATGGCTTGTGCGCAAATCCATCCGCACCGTCGAGCATACGTTTAAACCGCCTGTAAAGCACTTCTTGCATCGCTGCGTAGTCATCCTGGTCCTCGATTGTTCGTATCTTAAACCGCCGATAATCCTGTCTCTTCGGTCGCTCGCCCTCAAAGACAACCATCGCCGCCACACTGTCGACACCGCCCGTGTTGCTGATGTCATAAGCTTCAAGCCGCGGGGGCGCAAATGTCATAATTGCAGCGGTCTGCGCATTGGCTTCGTTTTTTGTATTGCGTTGGGCATCGTTTTTTGCATTGCCTTTGACTACGCTTTTGGTCACACCAGTTAGGACATCACTTTTGACTACGCTTTTGGTCACACCAGTCAGGGCATCACTTTTGACTACGTCTTTGGTCACATCACTCTTGGGCATTGCAGCTTCGCTGGCAATACTGTACAGCGCGCGATACGCAGCCTGTGCTTTCTGATCTTTTGCGGCAGTCTTCTCTTCCATCTTTCGGAAGCTCTCATCTCGGTCGCTGATTGCAAGATCGAGCAACGCTTTCACCCTGCCACGCTGCGGTACGAGGATACTGACTTGTGACTCGCGAATCCCCGAAAGCGTCTCTTCAATCAATTGCTCATCGTCAATCGAATGCTCAAGAACAATCTTCTTCGGAATCGTCATATTATTGGCATAATATTGCATGATAAATGCCGTAATGACTTCTGAATCGGAGGTATAATCTGACGCATCGAGCAGGTGAATCTCGCGGCCTGAAAGCTTGCCATCACGCACGAAGAAGACGGTGACTTGAACGGTTTGCGATACAATTGCGGAGATTGGGGCGGGCTGTGTATCGGAATCACCGTCCGGCTGCAGGACTGCAAGCTCTGGAGATGTGGTAGACTCATTCGGAATGGCAAATGCCGCAGACGTGGTAGATTCTTCTGTAGCGACAGCGACTTCAGGCATGGCAGAGACGTCGGCGGCGACAGCTGCTTCTGACGTAACATCGGCTTCTGCTGTACAAGATTCTTTCGGAACGACAGACTCCGCAGACGTGGTAGATTCTTCAATAGCGACAGCGACTTCAGGCATGGCAGACACATCGGTAGCAACAGCTTCGAACGTAACATCTACTTCTGCTGTGCCAGATTCTTCCACCACAACAGGCTCCTTGAGCTTTGTCAGCACGATATCCATATCACCGCCACCGAGCAAGTCGACACTCTGCTTCTCAACAACGGAGCGCGCTGCGAAGAGTTTATCGCGATAGAGCGATGCCTGCTCGTAGTCCATCTTTGCGGAAGCCTCTTTCATATTGGTTTCGAGTTCCCTTAAAAGACTTTTGTCTCTGCCATTTAGAAAATCGATGACTTTATCGATGCGCTCTTTATACTGTTCCACGCTAATCGTGCCTTGACAGACTGCGGAGCACCTGCCAATATGACCGTTAAGGCACATGCGGACATTTGCGCCTTGTTTAAAGTTCTTCTCCTTGCACCGTTTGAGCATATAGATGTCATTGAGTAAGTCGAGGATTTTATTGACCGAGCCGACGTCCGAATACGGACCAAAATATCGACTGCCATCATCTTTAATCTGCCGCGTCTTCAACACACGCGGATAATCTTCATTCAGTGTCACTTTGATATATGGATACGTCTTGTCATCGCGCAGCATGACATTGAACCGCGGCATATAGCGCTTAATCAATGTATTTTCGAGCAGCAATGCCTCTTTTTCCGACTTTGTGACGATGTACTCAAAATCCGCAATATGGTCAACCATCGCACTGACTTTACGATCCATATTTGCTTTACTGCCAAAATATTGACTAAGCCTCTTCCTTAAAGAAGAGGCTTTACCAACATATATAATCTCGCCATATTTGTCCTTATGCAGATAGACACCCGGATCGAGCGGAACATCTGCAACGAAAAATTTGGGAGGTGTTTGTGATTTTGTCTGTGCTTTTCTATTTTGTTCCATAATATATTAGATGTTATTCAATGTACGCATCCACTAAGTATCGTTCCATCTCGCTGATTGTATCTAAATCCCAGATACGTTTTTCAAGATAAAGTCGTACCCCTTTTTTGCCAAAGATTGTCTTCTCATAGTCGTACAATGTATCATTTTCCACCAATTCTGGTAACGTCTTCCCAGATTTAAGATAGCTTGCCGCGCTGCGCTCTAGCGCACTGAGATAATCCGTTTCATGCGTTTCGTACCATCTTAAGAAATCCTGCGCTTTGGATAAATCACCTGTATCTGCATCACCATTGACATACATTCGGTAAGACGGTCTGACAGAAAGTCGATCTTGCTCGCCCTCAACATCACGAATCTTTAAAGGAATGATGACAAGATCATGCGATTTCCGCTTATCTAACTGTTCCAGTGTATCAGACGCATCAATATCTAAAAATGCCCATACAGCTTTCCCTTTCATGAGCGTCTCTGCCACAGCATCCATGCCATAAAAATCCTCATCGGAGATGTCTGTACCACGGATACCCGCTGCAAATTTACCTGCAAGCATCGATGTATAGAAATCAAGGGTATTGATATACGCCGTAGATACCTTTTCAAGATCGGTCGGTTCCGTGACGTCAGCTGGCGCATCTACAGGTGGCGCATCAGAAGACTCTGAATCTTCCGCCGAACCCTCAGCATCAGCCGCCGCGACCTCCGCTGCTGCCTCTACTGCCAAAGCGTCAGCCTCCCTAGCTGCGGAGATCGCCTCTGCAGAAGCATCCAATAAATCAACGATCTCATCCGCTGACTTATTGGGATACATTGCCTTTAGAAGTACTTCATAGAGCTCTGTACCATACATCGCCTTCTCAGCGCCTGGAAATGAAAAGACCCCGTTAAGCTTATCGACGGTTACTTTATTTTCATCGTCTCTAATAAAATAATGAAGTCTCGAAGCTTCAGCTGAGAATTCTGGAAATGTCATCTTTGCAAGTTTGTCAACATAAGCATCTATTTCATCTGCATCCGTCGAAATCCCTGCAAGTTTCGCTAACTGCATCTTGTCAGCGACAAGACCATAGCCCTCAGCGCCAAACGGAATCCCAGTATTATCGGCATATTCCTCGCTGACATCCGTCGTTGATGCTGCATAAAGCACAGCAGGTTCATCCCCACCTAGTGCCTCAGCAATTCCCTTCTCATTGTCCCGAAGCGGGTCTTTCAGTCCAATCTGTACACCCGTCTCTTCTTTATAATTAGAGAGGATTGTATCGACAGTAATCGAATCCACATAATCGCCAAAATACACATAAAAATCAACATCATCAGGGCTTGTAACTGTGACATTTTCGCCATTGTCCTTGCATGAAGCCAATGAAAATGTCGTAATAATTGCCACGATCAAGATGAATAGGATGGATTTTTTTCGTTTATTCATACTATTTTATCCTTTTTATGAAACTAATTTCATGTGCATCACGATTCGCGCGCCTGCGTTTTCGGTGTTCTCTACGCTTTTTCTGCCTTGCATTGTCTCTTAGAATTAAGATTCCAAACATCACAATCGCAAAGACCACGACAGCAACTACAATTTTTAAAATAGTCGCCGCTACATTAAGTGCTGATTTGATGTTGCCCTTTATGATTTTGGCCTCAACAGAAGACTTTGCCAAAAGATCTACGGTACCGAGCACTTCATCGCCACTTCGAACAACAAGTACAGCGTATTTCCCGCCCGCATCAACTGGGGCTTTCACAGCATTGCCCACCTGATCATCATATGCCAAGTCTGCAGGGGTACTGTCCTTTTTCATCAGCGTCGTAACATCCTCTGCTGCAACAAGATCGACAGAGGTATTTTTGCCATCTATAATGGGTAGTCTGGAATATTTTTCCCCTTTTGTAACAATTGTCTTCGTCTCGTAATTACTAAATCCATACTCAAATAGACTCAAACTATCCGCATAGACATCATAGCCCTCGCCTTTCATCGTAACGGCAATCAATTCGATGTCGCCGCGCTTACAAGATGCGATAAGACAATTTCTCGCTGCATCCGTATAACCAGTCTTCACGCCCGTAATATCTTCATGATAGATTGGAACACTCTGCCCATAGACATCTACATAATGTCTGCCATCATACAGAAAACGATTGGAATTATGTACAATTCTAGCTTCGGGCTGCAAATTCGTCGGCGGAATTGTGTACTCGTAAGTTTTGACGATATTTCTGATTTCCTCATGCGTCATCGCCTCTCTTGCAATCAGCGCAAGATCGTGAGCAGTTGTCACATGGTCAGGATTTGGCATGCCGTTTGGATTGTCAAAATGCGTTCCTGTCGCACCAAGCTCCGCTGCACGCGCATTCATCAACTGCGTATACTGATCCATCGTGCCACTGATTGCGATGCCAAGTGCATAGGCACAATCATTTGCAGAAGGAATAAGCGCACCATGTAGGAGGTTGTTGACATCAATCTGCTCGCCTTCTTGGAGGTAGATTCTTGAACCCGATTCAAAAGGAGATTCCGCGTCCACAGTCACTACTTGATCAAGCGTCAGATTTTCTACAGCCAATAATGCGGTCATAATCTTCGTCGTACTTGCAGGAAATTCCTGCTTATCCATATCCTTATTAAAAAGTATACGCCCACTAGCAGCATCAATAAGCACGGCTGACTCGGCTTTAATCTCTGGAGGTGGCAAAAGCCCCTCCTCACCATCAGCATAACTCGAGACAGCTGGAAATGCCGCAATATAAGTAGTAACAAATACGCACAAAATCATAAAGACAGCAAATATTCTATTGTGTTTCGTGCGAGCACTACGGATCCAAAATGGGTGACTTTTCATCTATTTTAACTTTCGTATACTAATTATAAAACGATTATTCTTTAGGTGGCCTCCGAAACCCTCAGTGCACATGAAGTGCGTCATATGTGTCCGTAGGCATACTGCAATATGTGGGTACCTACTGGTTGTAAGTTATCACATATTGTGGTGCGTCCACGGATACAGAGGGCGTGCTTCATATGTGCTGAGGTTTCCAGAGGTTACCTTTTAAAAAAATGGTTTGCTAGTGCCGCGCCTGACTCGTAACTATT
>JAISJM010000104.1 GCA_031261525.1 Eubacteriales Family XIII. Incertae Sedis bacterium | reverse complement strand
ACGGTGTTTTTGTCCTGATAAGTCGCATCCACCGTGATGTCTATCTTCGCATGACTCGTATCCGTATATTTCAATGTCACTTCACAATCGCCCAGACCTTCTCCAAGATTTGCTTCCGTGAATGGGAAAGTGATTCCAGTTGGCGATACATTGAGTTCATCAATCAAAACAAACCTCGTATCGGGATTGGCGGTAGTCGGATTGGGATTGCTCCCGTCCCCCACCATCCATTCTGCAACTCTTTTCGCAACAGAAAAGGCAGTATAATACGACTGATCCTTCACATGGGTGTCCGATGCCCTTGTGATAGAAAGGGAAGACATAGAAAGAATCACCCCTAATACAAGACTCAGGATTAACATTACAACCAGAACCCAGACCAAAGTCGAGCCCCGTTTTGTTTTTTTTAACATTCTATTGATAGAAATCATATTTTACCCCTACTGTCCAATGATTTTAAATGTCTTACCATCTTTTTCATCTTCATACGTATAAACTTTTCCAGGAATGGTTATTGTTTTAGAGCTTCCGAGTGCTTCATTCGTAACGGTAATAGACAGATCATTTTCCACAGTTGTATTGTCACTAGCACCTTCTGCAATGGACTTCGTCAATCGCTCCTCCGCAGACGTAAAAGCATCACTTTTCATTTTTACACTGGCGGAGGTCATAAGCGCGGATAGCACTATAATTGAAACGATTGCAAGGATCGCAAAAGAAACAATTACTTCAATAAGCGTCAGTCCGTTTTTATTTACAGCACCCTTTTTAATGAGTTTTAATGAATTCAAAATAATTCCCCCTAAATATGATATGCGTACAAAACAAACAATGGCACAATATGTCCAATTATCTATATAATACATTCAAAACATAATTTTCTCAATAGTAATATATACCCAATTTGTGAGATTTCATGCAAGTGTATTGTAATTGCAAAAAACACCCCTTCTTTTATCAAGTAAGGGGTGTTTTTTGTTAAGATACGAAATCATACGTTCATTAGCATGATATGCAAATTTTGCACTAACCACTTTTTCACCAACGCACTCTCTAAAAAATCCCCAATATACTTCTCAACAAGAAAACGAAAAAGCTGTAGAAACGAATCATCATTTCTACAGCTCAAATTTTGGTTGCGGGGGAAGGACTTGAACCTACGACCTCCGGGTTATGAGCCCGACGAGCTACCAACTGCTCTACCCCGCGATATTAAATTGTAGTGTACTACATTTTGTAGTGCATTAACACTGAAAAAAGATGGTACCAGAGACCGGGATCGAACCGGTACAGTTCTCACGAACCGCTGGATTTTAAGTCCAGTGCGTCTGCCTATTCCGCCACTCTGGCATATCAATCACGCTATTTACTTCTGTGATAAACTTGTCACTGCCTCGTGACGACAAGAAATATAATAACACAGAAGTAAGATAGGCGTCAAGCATTATTTACATATATTTTGAAGTATCATCTTTTAGGTAATCTTTGATGCTGTCATCGGTCGCATCAAATTGAGCTCTTCTTGGCTGAATCTCAGGTAATTTGTTGAATCGTGTATCGTCTTTTTCTTTTAAAACTTCCTTAAAACGGGTTCTGTAATCAATCGCAGGTTCAGAATTTTCTTGCACAGAAGATTCTGAATCGTTCGAGGGCAATCGCGATGAAGACTCAAGCGCAGGAGAAGGCTCCGATGTAACTTCATCTGTTACATCGGTCGCATCTGTTACAGCAGTCTCATTGCCTACAGGTTCCTCATGAACGACAGACTCCGTAACAGGAGTGATATACTTGCTGAAATCATAACGCTCCGTGACGGGCACATCAAAATTCTGACTTGGCTCATACTCATACGCCGAAGCTTCTGGCTTATATGTGGTAGCTTCTAGCGAAGATGTTTCTTGTGGATATGATTCTTGTGGGTACGACTCTTTTGGGTACGTTTTTTGCATACCAGCCTCATACGAATACGATGGCGATTCAAAATTACTATTATCATATCTCAGTCGATTGATTGCCTCTTTCAGTGTTGAAGCTTCTGCGGATATCTGCTGCACAGAAGAAGCACTGTGTGCTGCCGTCTGGGAGTTCACTTGGAATGCACTGCGAAGCTGCGATATTGCGACATTTACCGCCTCGATTGCTTTGCTTTGGTCTTCACTCGACTTGGCAATCTCGTCAATTAATCGATTCGAATTGGAGATATCTGATAAAATCTTTCGGAATGATTCGACACTATCGGCTGCAATTGCGGAACCTAGTTGTGTCTTATCAATATTTTCCTTAATCAATGTCGCAGAATTGCTTGAGGACTGCGCACTGCGTGTTGCAAGCGTCTTGACCTCTTCTGCTACCACGGCGAAGCCACGACCGCTCTCACCCGCTCTCGCAGCCTCTACAGCTGCATTGAGTGACAAGATATTGGTCTGGAAAGCGATATCGTCGATGGACTTCAACATTGTCGATATGGAACGTCCGACGACATTTACATCATCAACTGCAGCTTTCAAGTCATTGATCTGAGCAAGTCCTTTATTTGCGCTGTTGTTTATCGTGGAAAAGGTCTTCGCCGTTTGCTTTGTCCCCTCCGCAACATCCTGTGCATTGCTCGCAATCTCCGTAATCGAGTCCATAACGGAATCGACAGACGCGCTTTGCTGCGAATTAGACTGTGCAAGCTGAATAGCGCCATCCGATAATTGTGCCGTTCCCTGTGCAATCTGATCCACGGACACCGCAATCTGTTTGAGTAGCTTGCTGATGCTTTCCGTCATCTCGTTGATCGAATTTGCGAGAGAATCTTCTAAGCCCAAACTATCGACTTTCACTGTGAGGTCTCCGCCCGCAATCGTCTCGAGCACATCTACTTTCTCGCTAATGGCATGGAGCATCTTCGAATAGTAACGGGATAATATCGCAACCTCATCTTCCGTCTCTTGACTACTTTGCAGTTCCAAACTAAGGGCATCTGCCGCCTGAAGATCACCAGACTCGGAAAAACCACGTGCAACTTCTGTCATTTTCTCAAGAGGAATCACGATAGACTTTGTCAGCGAGATAGAAAATAAAACAGAGCAGATAAAACCGACAATCGTGATGGCAATCAGAAGAATAAAGGCAACATGATATGCCGATTCTGACGCTTCAAGAATATCCGTAATATCTGTATTATGAATCGATGATTCATGAAGTTCTGTAAGCAAGATATGATTTTCATTATCTAAAAAGCTAAGCGACCCGATGCCAACCAGCCCTACAATCAACGTGATGATAGATACCGTTGTCAAAGCAACTTTTAACCTTACATTTATTTTTTTATCACGTAACATGAGATACCTCCTGACAGTATCATTGGCTATAGGTCTCTAGGAATGTTCCGAGTTTGCTTGATAGTGTCTGTAGTTCCTGCGGCTGCGGTAAAAATACAATACGGAAATGATCCGCACGCGGATAATGAAAGCCCCGACCATGTGTCATCAATACGTGATGCGCTTTTAGGAAATCCAAGACAAATTTCTCATCGTCAATGATTTTGTATTTCTTCGTATCAATTCTAGGAAAGATATAAAATCCCGCTTTTGGTATCGTTGTACTAAGGCCGTCAATACTGTTAATCGCATCACAGATGACTTTGCGCTGTTCGTAGATTCTGCCACCTGGCGCGAGCAAATCTGATGCCCAGTAAGCATCATCCAATGCAACCTTGATAACGGACTGCGCAAGTACATTGGAACATAGCCGCATACTTGATAGCATCGCGATACCACAGATGTAGCTTTTTGCAGTATGTTTCGGTCCACTGATTGTCATCCATGCACATCTGAATCCCGCAATCATATGAGATTTTGATAACCCATTGAATGTGATGGTAAGAACATCATCGGATAAGGACGCCAAGGAGACATGCTTCAATCCATCCATAACCAGTCGATCATAGATTTCATCCGCAAACAGAATCAACTCACGCTCTCGAGCGATTTCAATAATCTCTTGCAAAATTGACGTATCATAGAGCGCCCCCGTT
This sequence comes from Eubacteriales Family XIII. Incertae Sedis bacterium, assembly GCA_031261525.1. Lineage (GTDB taxonomy): Bacteria > Bacillota > Clostridia > Peptostreptococcales > Anaerovoracaceae > JAISJM01. The sequence continues at coordinate 19,458 of JAISJM010000104.1, read as the reverse complement.
GGATTATTGGGGTTGATGACAACAATCGCCTTTGTCTTCACACTGACTTTGGCGCGTATGTCATCGATGTCCGGCACCCAGTCCGAACTCTCATCACACACATAGTGGACAGCCTTGCCGCCGCAAAGCGTGATTAAAGAAGTCCACAGCGGATAATCTGGAGACGGCACAAGCACTTCATCACCATCATTGAGCAATGCCTGAACCGCTGTATTAATCAGCTCACTGACGCCATTTCCCGTAAACACGTCCTCAAATCCAAGACCATGGACGCCTTTTGATTCTGAATAACGGATAATCGCATCAATCGCTTCATCGATGCCATGTGAATCGGAATACCCTTCCGCGGAGCGTACTCGTTTGCAGATTTCTTCTTCGATGTATTTTGGGGCATATAGCCCAAATTTAGCAGGATTTCCTGTGTTCAGTTGAAGGATATCAATGCCCTCACGCATCATACGGCTTGCTTCGTCCGAAACAGGTCCTCTAATATCATACCCGACATTGTCTAGTCGGGAAGTTTTGTTAAAAAGTCTCATATATCAATTTCCTAAGATTTTATTCTCTTTACTAATAAAAATAACTCGTGGAACCAAAGTGGTAGCGTGCAGAACAACGTAAGCACAACCCACTCAACGAAACTCAACTGTGCCGTTCCAAACACGTTCGAGATGAATGGTATCTCTGTAACCGCAATCTGAAGCCCAAAACCGATGGCAAATGCCGCAATCATCATCTTGTTGTCCAGATGATTGGTCTGAAAGATGGACTTATGAAGTTTCTTAAATCCAATCGCATTGAACAATTGCGAGATGCCCAGTGTTGTAAAGGCAAATGTCTGCGCTTTCATATAGACATCGTCATGGCTTCGTAAGAAAGCATCCAGATGTCCAAACGATAAGGTCTCGCCCGTTTTCAACAATTCGGTAATCGGAAAATACAGATATGCCGCAAGCGTCATAAATCCAATCACACAGCCAAAGAAGATTGTAATGGACAGTCCACCACCTGAGAAGAGCCCTTCTTTCGGTCCTCTTGGCGGTCTTTTCATGATATCATCTTCTGGCTGGTCGACACCGAGCGCAAGTGCAGGAAGTGAATCCGTAATCAGATTGACCCATAGGATATGAATCGGTTTCAGTGGCGATAAGAGCCCAACAGCAATACTTACAAACATCGTGATAATCTCACCAAGGTTGCTCGACAGCAAGAACAGCACCGTCTCTCTGATGTTGTTGTATATATTACGCCCTTCTCTGATGGCGAGTTTAATCGTTGCAAAATTATCATCGGTCAGAATCATATCCGCAGCACCCTTGCTTACGTCGGTGCCCGTGATACCCATTGCAACGCCAATATCAGCGGCTTTCAGGCTCGGTGCATCATTGACACCATCACCCGTCATGGAGACGACCTGATCATGTGACTTGAAGGCTTTGACAATCATAACTTTATGTGTCGGAGAAACTCTTGCAAATACCCGAATATTCGGTACAATCGCATTCAGCTCGTCCTGACTGAGCGTATCAAGGACATCTCCTGAGATAACCTGCTCTTCGCTGTCGGCAATACCAAGATCCTTTGCAATTGCAAATGCAGTATCTCGATGATCTCCAGTAATCATAACGGTCGTAACAGAGGCTTCTTTAAATTCAGCGACAGCTTGTTTCGCTTCTGGTCGAGCGGGGTCAATCATGCCAACAAGTCCAATAAAGGTCAAGCCATCTTCGCTTGCAGACCGATCGTCTTTCTTGCAAGCAAGTGCAAGGACTCTCAAAGCATCTTTCGCAAGAGATTTCGACGCATCCGCAATAATCTTCTGATCTTCTTTCGTAAATGCGCGCACCTTACCATGGACGAAGATGGAATCACAGCGCTTTATGATATTGTCCATCGCACCCTTTGTAAAGGAGATGATATCCCCATCTTCTGTCTCATGAACCGTTGTCATCATCTTGCGTTCTGAATCAAAAGGCAGTTCATTGATACGCGGCAGCTTTTCCTGCAACGCACTTTTATGGATACCGATGGCATTGCCCATATCAATCAACGCAAGCTCTGTTGGATCGCCCATACGAAGCTCCCGTACATGATCGACCTCTGCATCATTGCACAATACAAATCCATCGATAAATAACGAACTCTTTTTGTAATCGAGCGCATCCGCAGAAGCCTCTTCGCCATTCATATACGTCTTGACGACTGTCATTTTGTTTTGGGTCAATGTTCCAGTTTTGTCAGAACATACAATACTAACAGAGCCGAGCGTCTCAACAGCGGGGAGCTTTCTTACAATGGTATTGACTTTAACCATACGCTGCACACCAAGCGCAAGCACGATGGTTACAACCGCAGGAAGACCCTCTGGAATTGCCGCAACAGCAAGTGATATCGCCGTTAACAGCATCTCAAGCATATTACGACCTTGAACCAACGCAACAATAAAGAGTCCCGCGCAGACGGCAAGTGCCAAGATTCCGAGTAATTTTCCCAATTCAGCAAGCTTCTTCTGAAGTGGCGTCAGCTCGTCGCCCTCTGCAGAAATCATCTTGGCAATCGTGCCCATCTCGGTATCCATACCCGTTGCAACGACGATACCCTCGCCTCGACCATAGGATACTCCCGTCGACAGATAAGCCATGTTGATTCGGTCACCGATTCCCAGTTCCTTTTTCGCTACAAAATGTGCATCTTTATCGACAGGAACCGATTCACCAGTCAGTGCACTTTCTTCAATCTTCAGATTGGTTGTCTCAATCAAGCGGATATCTGCGGGGACGATTCGTCCCGCCTCGAGGACAACGATATCGCCTGGAACCAATTCTGAGGCTGGAATCTCGTGGAGCATACCATCTCGCCGGACCATTGCCATCGGCGAAGACATCTTTTTCAATGCTTCCAGTGACTTTTCGGCATTTGCCTCTTGAATCATGCCGATAATGGCATTGAGTAAGATAATCGCTACGATTATAATTGCATCGGCAAATTCCTTTAAAAATGCGGATACAGCTGTGGCTGCGAGCAAAATATAAATCATTGGATCCATGAGCTGTGACACAAACATCATCACCATGCTCTTTTTCTTCTGTTCCTCGAACTCATTGGGACCGTACTTCTCTCGTCTTGCCGCAACATCTACGTTACTTAGACCCTCAAACTGCGAACTCTTTAACTTCTCAATAGCTGAACTAGCATCAATTGTCTCGTACATCGTGTAACGTACCTCCATATATGCACCCGTAGCTACATACAAAATCGATGTAGCGGCTGCCTACAAGATAAAATTATACTACAAAATGAGCGATATGAACAATAGGTACGCATTATAGCACATTTCTGTAATATAGCCCTGAGGTGTGATTCGATTGCGTCTTCACACCAGAATCAAATCTTGCAATGATATGATCCATACTAGCAGGTGACTCATCAGTGAAACTTAAAATATGATAGTCCATGGCATTGATAAATTTCACGCGGTCTGCGATATCAAGCGGCACCGAATTATAGACGGTGGAAATGCCAGTAGAATCCCCTTTGACCTTAAAATGCGTATTGTATCGGTCTGTGAGCGTCCGTCCAGCACAAGCATCTGTCATTCCAGCACAATTGCCAAGACAATTTCCCGCATACGGACACACGCGCAGTTTCATCAATGGCAATTTCCCATAAGCAACAATCCCAACCGACGGCGCTTTGAGTACGTTCTCTTGTGAAAATGTCGCAACAACCGCATTTCTTAACTTCATCGCTCTGTCCGCCGTGACCTCTAGCGACAATGTGATGTTGCTGATTCCTCGTTTGGCTAGTTCGCTTACGGCGATCTTATTCGTGATGTTGCACGATGGCATCGCGACGAAATTCAATTGATTATCTATCATAGAATTATTTTCATTCTTATTTTGCAATAAATCTTGTAGCAAACCGAAAGTGTTGACGCTGCCGCAAGTGACATAGCGTATCCCTATGGATATTGCAGTTTCCATTTCTTCTGTGAGTTTTGGGATGTCATGCTCAAAGAAGATGTCGGGCAATTCCAGAATACATTTGCGTAAGTAGGTCGTTGCGGAATCGGTATAATTGGTGTTGCTGTTGCTGTTGGTGTTGAATGTGTCACAGTTTTCATTAAGTTTACATAATATAGATTTATGTAAACCAAGTGTCGCAATGATATAATCTGATTTTAGTACTGATTTCGTAGCTTGCTCAAACTTCTCAATGCGGATAACGCGCCCACGCAATCGCGAATGATTCGAGGATTGATGGTTCTGATGTACATCTGCCATGATTGCTGAATCATGATTCAAAGGATTCTTTGCAGATTGATTGTCGGGTTGATTCTGATGTACATCTGCCATGATTTCTGAATCATGATTCAAAGGATTCTTCGTGAGTTGATCGCTAGGTTGGTTGTGATGATGATATTCTTGGCGATTAGAAATATCGATATCTTTAGCAGATGATTCATGTGCAGCAATTAGCGCCGCTTCGAGCATCGTCACGGCATCTCGTCTCAACGCATTCATCTCACTCGCACGAAGCATGACGCCATCATCAATCTGTGCCATAAAAGAATTCACTTCAAATAAAGTACCGCCGAGTTTACAAATGGAAGTCTTCGCTTTCTCCTCTGTAAGCGGTACATTAATTGCCGCCTCTGGAATTGCACCATTTGCAGAGGCGGTGACAGCAGTCTTGACATCAGCCGTAGACATGACGAGCGAAGCGGGTTTCTCTTTCGCCACAGTAAGATATAAATCAACAGGATAAATCGCGTGCTCTTTATCGTAAAGCGCGCGCGCATCTTTATATAATTGATCGCTGAGCGACGTATAATCCTCACTCCTGCGGTAGCCAAACATATCATATGTGCGCTTATCAGCATAGTAGCCATCCGTAAATCCCGAACGCGAAAAGACTTTCGATAAGCTTTCAATATCGGGGTTACGACCTTCCAAAGCAGCCTTGAGTTCTGTCACCGTGAGCGCGACATATTCTGGTCTCTTCAAACGCCCTTCAATCTTCAGCGAATGTACGCCCATATCCGCAAGCTCTTTTGCGTGAGGTAGCAGACTCAAGTCTTTCAATGATAAGGCGTGTTGTTCTTCTTGATTTTGGTGATTTTTGAGATTCTGATTATTATGACTGTTTCGCCTACAAGAATATTGATTACTAGCATTCTTTTGATTACTAGCATTCTTTTGATTACCAGTGTTCTTTTGATTATCAGCCGTCTTCGCGCTTCCAGCAGACAAGCTCCACGGCAATCTGCACGTCTGCGCACACTGCCCACGATTTCCAGATCTGCCACCAATCATCGAGGAGATGATGCACTGCCCCGAGATACTCATACAATGCGCGCCATGCACAAATACCTCTGTATCTATATCAAGCTGACGTGCATGTGCCGTAATCATTCGAATCTCATCTTTCGACAACTCACGCGCCAAAACCGCGCGTTTTAATCCATCAATCCTCGACACGGCATCTATTCCCGCGCTCGTCGTCACACTCATCTGCGTTGAAGCGTGAAGTTCGATTCCTGCTTCGATATTGCGCGCAATCTCCGCCGTCGCAAAATCCTGAATAATCAGCGCATCCACACCCGAACGAATCGCCATTCTCAAACTCTTTTCGGCATCCTTTAATTCATCATCGAACAAGATTGTGTTGGCTGTAAAGTAGACATTTGCCCCATGCAGATGCGCATAATGACAAACCTCCTCAAGATGATCAAGCGTGATGCCATCAGCCTTGACGCGTGCATTGAATTTGGACGCGCCGAGATAGACGGCATCAGCCCCACAGATGCATGCCGCTTTCAGCATATTCCAGTCGCCCACAGGCGCCAATATTTCTGGCATCTTTATCATATTTTTTTTCAAATTTCATCCTATCTATTAAAAAAGCATGACTACAGTCATACCCTTATACATAACTTTTAGCAATGCAACGAAACAAATTCGTCCTCAAATTCTTTTTCTGTAGATGTAAAAGCTTCACGAAAATATAAGTTTTTATACTCATCTACGCCAAATCGAATAAGTTTTTGACCAGCTTTTTTGTTCATAAATGCGTATTACATGATTATATCACATATATTGAGCAATGTGATTTAACAAATCTTAGACTAAAACTACTAGATTAGAATTCCATATTGTCCATGTATAATTCTGCAAATATCGTCGAATTTGCAAGTTCAATCGATTCCGTTTCCTCTGCAGTCGCCTCGATGTCTGACATTGAACGCTCATAAAGCATCGCAATTGTCGTACCAACCAGCGCGGAATTGCCAATCGCATCATAGACAGATTGATTCTTTACTTTCGGTAATAAGCCAATTCTGCATGCCTGCTCGATATCGATGGAACTTCCAAATGCACCAGCAATGTAGATTGAATCAAGGCGATCAATATCAATCGAAACAGAACTTAAAAGCGTCAATGCGCCAGCGCAAATCGCGCTTTTCGCCATCTGAATCTCGCGGATATCCTTTTGCGTGATATATACATCTCTGCCGGATAAATCAGACGTAAATGCTATCGCCCAGATGCCATCAATCTGACGAATCCTCTTTTGGAGTGCGTGGCTCAACTTAACATACGCAGCATCACCAGGTCTGACAAGTCGTCCCGTGTTGTCCATCAATCCCGAATCGAGAAATGCTGCAAGGACATCGATAATTCCCGAACCGCAGATACCTTTTATAGGATGATGATGATTATCGTCACCACCAATTACAAAATAACCAATATCCTGAATCGCCTTATCATACCACACTTGATTGATTGCGCCATTTACCGCACGCATACCGCAAGTAAGTCCACCCCCCTCAAATGCTGGTCCTGCAGCGGTAGAACACGCCACACGCTTACCATCCACGGATAGAACCATCTCACCATTTGTACCAATATCAATCAAGAGATAATTCATAGCGGAATCACTCGCGGCATAAATCTTTTGCACCGCAACAATATCACTCGTGATATCAGAACCAACATGCGACCCAATGATTGGGAGCACTGTAAATGCTGCATCAGAGGCAACCGCCACCTTACCATCTTTAGAAATCTGATATAATTTCGACGCCGAAATCAAATCAGATAAAAGCCCATGTACAAGACCTACAACACGAGATGCAAATGGTGCCGTAGCAAGTGAACTCGGGTTTACGTTCAATAACAAATGCGTCATCGTTGTATTGCCACAAAATACAACCTTGGTAAGACAATATTCTACAATTTCATAATGCTGTGGGTTATCATCATTTGCATCAGAATTGATTGTATTATATTTACTTTTTAGTTGTTTTTTGTTCATTAATTTCGTCAGATTATAAATTAATTCGGTGATACTATCTATGACCGCATCATGGATATGCTGCAAATTTTCCGTATTTTGTATCGCATATTCAATGCGGCTCACAACATCGGCACCATAATGAGTCTGCCTATTTGCAACAGAGCCACGTGCCAATCGTTCGCCACGATCAAGATCATAACAAGCACCAGCGATACTCGTTGTACCCACATCAATGGCGATGCCAAACGGTCTGATGGATTCATTCAGATTCTCTTGATGTGGAGCTTGGTATGTGAACGCATGGTTATCGATCTCATCGGTTGAAAATCCCTCGGAATAGCCAATATCACCCTCATCAGAAATCTCAACCTCTAGATCCGCCTTTGGATAAAATCGGCATGAAAGAACTTCGCCAATACCGACTACATAAATCCTACATTTTCTACATGCACCACGTCCCCCACAAGGCGAATCAATCATCAAGCCTTGTTCTGCCGCAAGCGCCAGAAGGCTTTTTTCATTATCAGAATCAACAAGAATTTTTTGAATCAACAGTCTTTACTCCTTTTTACTCTTTTCCGTTCTTACGCTGACGCAACAGCTTCCACACAAGTGCTGACATAGATGTCATCATGCCCCCACAATGCTTTTACATCTTGCTTGATACTTACAATCGAGCGTGTGACATCTTGAACCGTGACTTGACGATTCGTCTCAAATTCAACATCAATCTCAATCAAGATACTGTCCGTACCGATTGCGACCGTTTTCACATTGTGACATTTGCGCACGTGTTGTGTGTTTTCTACAATCGTCTCTATTTTCCGCAGACTTTCGTCAGGTAGCGATTCGCCGATGATGAGGGATGCGATCTCTTTGCCAAGTACAAACGCGGCAACAATCAACAGCACGCCGATTGTGACACCACCGATTGCATCCCATAAAGGATTGCCCGTAAACAAGGTCAACAATACGCCGATTAATGCAAATACCAAACCAAGTATCGCAGTCAAATCCTCGGTCACAATGACAATCAAAGATGAATTGCGCGTCTCTTTATAAAATTGAATCAGTCCTTGATCCGAATTATCTTTTTCCTGCTCCTCTTTCACTTCTTTCAGTGCAGTTGCAAATGAAAAAGCTTCCAGCACGATGGAGATAGCAAGAATCCCAGCCGCGACCCACAAGGCCGTATGATCCAGCGTATGCACACCCGTGTCATGGATTGTATGCGAAATCTTCTCGATTGCCTCCATACAAGAATAGGCGCCGCCAACAAAGAACAAAAGCGCAGCAACACAAAACGATGCAAAAAATGTCGCTCGTGCATAGCCGAACGGGTGCTTTGCATCGGGTTTCGCTTTCGCCTTTTTCTTCCCCACAAGTAGGACAATCTGATTCAAGGTGTCCGCACTCGAATGAATGGCTTCTGAAAAAAGGGATGCCGATCTTGAAAAGAATGCGACGATAAATTTCATCAATGCGATGATGGCATTGACGGTAAGCGCAGCGATAATCGCTTTATTCTGTTTGATAATGTTCAATCGTACCTCCGTAATAAATTAAGAATGACAGACTAGAACCGGTCAATCCAGTCCGTAAATGCATCTGCAAACTTCTTCAAACTTCCTTTGATGTAATCGCTCGTAATCTCGCCATTTTCATCAAGAATGGTCGCGACGTCTGCAATATATTCTTCTGGTTGTGGCATGAGATAGATACCGAGAAAACTGACGGGTTGGCTCAGATGATGATTGGAACCAAATCCACCGAGTCTGCTTGGCGAGACACTGACAATTGCACCAGGTTTGCCAGTCCAGACATTTTCACCTGCCGGTCTTGAAGCAATATCGATTGCATTCTTGATGACACCAGGAAAGGAACGATTGTATTCTGGTGTCACAAACAAAATTGCATCTTGCTCTGCGACATTCTTACGAAATACAATCCAGGATTCAGGTGTTGTCCCCTCATCATCATAATCTTGATTGAAAAGACCTAAATCGCCAATTTCAAGTACGTTTACATCATAATTCCCCGAAAGCAATTTGAGTAGATAATAGGCAATCTTTCTACTATACGATTCTTTACGCAAACTTCCTACAACAATACCAATTTTTTTCTGTGCCATGATTTGCTCCTTTCAAAAATTTCACTCATCTTGATACATCTTAATACACGAATTGTTATACATGACGCCCATAATTGTAAACCAATAATATATAAAGGTTTACAATTGGCACGATATCTGCTAAACTCTAAATAAAGCAAATACAATCATTTCATTACTATTATTATAATATATTTATGGGGGATACATATGAAAGACTCAAAAACTGCAAACAAATTTAATACAAAGGATTTAACTTTAATCGCATTGTTTGCGGCATTTACCGTTGTCATGGCGCAACTCGCAATTCCACTACCTGGTGGTGTGCCCATAACGCTTCAGACATTTGCCGTACTTTTAGCTGGAATTGTGTTAGGCTCGAAGCGTGGTGCCATTGCGATATTGATTTATCTGCTACTCGGTGCAATCGGATTGCCAGTATTTGCAAATTTCCATGGCGGTATTGGAGAATTATTTGGCTCTACAGGCGGATTTCTTCTAACATTTCCAATTATGGCACTAATTGTAGGTCTGGCAAGCAATACCAAAAATGTATTCCTTATCGCAATTGCGATGGTTGTGGCAAGTCTCGTCAATTTTATTGCCGGTACTGCGATGTTCATGATTATGACCAATATCAATCTGACGCTATCGCTTTCCTACTGTGTCATTCCATTTATACCTGGTACGATTATTAAATGCGTTGCGGCAGGTGTCATTGGATTTGCGCTCAAGAAACGAGGTCTCGTAAAAGCATGAAAATTCATCTCAGACCACATCATTTATTATGCACCCAAGGCTATAGCGGCAAAGGCTATTCCTCTGAATATGTGAAAAATATGACAGCAATCACGGATATACTCAGAACGGATGCAAATGCACGCGTCCAAATTACATTTGCTGCTGATGATTTATGCCGATACTGTCCACACCTTGAAGATGACACACGATGCAACGATCAGCATAAGATCGATTGTCTTGATTCAGGAGTCGTCCATTTACTCACCTTGAAGGAAGGTGAATACGCCTATCAAGATCTTATTCATGAAATCCATGACAAAATAAATGCAGCAAAATTCGATGAAATCTGTAGCACATGCACTTGGTATCCAATCAGCTCCTGTAAGAAAAATATCCTCAGTGGCAGATATTTTGTTGAATAAGTTGCGAGCAACGGAATAATGTGTTAATATAATAAAGCACGTTTTGGGGCGGTAGCTCAACGGATAGAGTCGCAGACTTCGAATCTGTCGGTTGGGGGTTCGATTCCCTCTCGCCTCGCCAAATGTGTTTATAACGTTGAAAACTCAATGTTATAGCAAAATAAAACCACAACTTCATTGTTGTGGTTTTATTTTGTTACGATGTTTGGATTGCATAAGATTTGTAAATCTGATTCTATGATATTACGAGACATAAGCCTTGATGAGCTTGCCACCAGCAAGTGTAAACTCACCGTATTCGGCAGGCATGATAAAGGTGTCGCCCTTTCTGTATCGTTTTGTCTTACCCTCATAGAGAATCTGACCCGATTCAAGCGCGGTGTACGCCGCAAAATGAGCCAAAATACAATCTGTATAAGGCGCATCCTCTGCATCGATAATCTCAACGGTAAATTCAGAGGTATGAATCACTCGGCTGCAATGCGCATCTTTCTTTTCAGGATGCTGTTTTTCAATTTCACCATCAAAGATAATCGTCTCTAGGACGCTTTCCAAATCAATATTATCCTTATTTGGATCATAAATTTTTGTATTGTGCTTGTGATAAGCACCAATAACATAACCAAGCGCACCATTTCGAAAAGAATGTGCAATCCCGCTTCTTACGATATAGGCATCTCCTGTCTTCGCAGGAACCAATTTCAAATGATTTTCCATTGTGCCCGATTTCATGACATTGATATATTCAAGAGAATTTTGTATCGTCGTACCAACGACAAATTGCGCATTTGGACCAGCTTCAATGACATACAAGCCCTCTATGGGACGATGACGTTCGGCTAGCTGATCGTGAATCACCACAGGCATCACACCCTTCGCATCGGTCAATTTTATGTTGAATGGGAATTCTGATGAAGTCGTTCCAAATAAATCACGCCTGATCTTGTAGAGTTCATCAAGCATCATTCCTGAATATTCTCCAGATCTGACATATGATTTACTTTGAGGTAAGATTGACAATTCAAAACTCTCCCCAATCCGCAATCCGGGAATCGTCTTATCAAAATCTTCGGCAAGCTTTTCGCCACCCCAAACTTTTTCTTGGACATTCGGTACAAAAAATACTGGTTCCATATAAGTCTCCTACACAGTTATAAAATGCAAGGAGCAATTCTCCATTTCTGGGAAATCACTCCTTACTTATTTCATTATAAATTACAGATTGGCAATTTTAGAAACTTCCTGTCTCAGCGTCTCAAGCGATGCCGTTGCCTCCACAGGGGACTTGCCCAATGCACTGTAGTAAATCTTCAATTTTGGCTCTGTACCTGATGGTCTTGCAAGAACTCTCGTGCCATCAAGTAAGTCAAACTCTAAAACTTCAGCTACAGGAATACCTGTAATTGGCGTTGTCTCTTGATGACCGCGAATCTGAACCGTACCTCTTCTGTAATCGAAGAAACGCTCAATCTCTGTTGTGAAACCATACTTTGCATCTGGGCTTCTGAGACTATCCATAATCGCTGTAATCTCGTGCATGCCCTTCTCACCAGGTCTGACAAGTTCATCGGTGATATCAATATAGTAACCGTATGTCTTATATAGTTCTTCGAGTCTGTCAACGATGGTCTTCCCCTGCTTCTTGTAGACACCAATCATCTCAGAGATAAGTAGACAAGCGTTTACAGCGTCCTTATCGCGTGCATAGGTGCCTGATAGATAGCCGCAACTCTCTTCAAAACCAAAGACATAACGCTCCAACTCGCCCGCCTTTTCAAGTGCGGTAATCTGCTCTCCGATAAACTTAAATCCGGTTAGCACTTTCTTTACGTCGACACCTTCAGCCTGCGCAATGACAGAAACCATTGGTGAACTTACAATCGTCGTCACAAGTACGGGCTGTCCAGGCATTGTACCGAGCTTCTTGCGCGTTGATACGATATAATCAAAGATTAAGATGCCGATTTCATTTCCTGTAAGAATTTGATAATCGCCATTTTGAAGCACCGCAACACCAACTCGATCCGCATCAGGATCTGTCGCTAGAAGCGCATCAATATGCTGTCCTGCTGCGTTTAAGGACTTCGCCTTTTCAATACCGAGATTCAGCGCAACTTTCTTTTCAGGGTTTGGCTCTGGCGCATTCGTAAATTCTGGATCTGGATATTCTTGTTCTTTGACAATCTCAAGACCACCAATACCAGCCTTCGTCAGTGTCTTTCTCACTGGAATATTACCAGTGCCGTGAAGTGGCGTATATACGACATGTACATCTTCAAATGCGTCTGGCGACAATCTCTGCGCAAGCACAAGTTCGATGAACTTATCTTCAACTGTCTGAGGCACGATATCAAACTTGGCAGGACCGTCTGCAAGTGCCTGTATCTTTGTCTGAAGGTCACCTTCATAATCACCAGCAACCGTCTTGACACCCTTCCAGATATCTAAACTGTTGATTGCATTTGCAACCGCAGTTGCTTCTTCTGGAAGATATTGACATCCATCACTATCGTAAATTTTATAGCCATTGTATTGCTTCGGATTGTGACTTGCGGTAACCATGACACCAGCTGTACAGCCGAGTTCTCGCACGGCAAAGGATAACAATGGGGTTGGAGAAAGTCTTTCAAACAGATAAACTCTGAGACCATTTGCCAGAAATACGCAGGCACTCTCAAATGCAAATACATCGCTTCCCCTTCTGTTGTCATAGGAGATGACGACGGATGGCTCTTCCGTATCCTTCTTTACGATTTCATTGGCAAAACCTTGTGAAATCTTTCGGATGGTATGAACATTGATTCTATTTGCACCAGCTCCAACGATTCCACGAATACCACCTGTTCCAAATTCCAAATCACGATAAAAACGATCGCTAATCGCAGTCAGATTGTCCTCACTTGGATCTTTTTCGTATGCATCATAGGCATCCTCAAGTTCCTTTCTCACAGCCGGATCTAAATCATCCACTGCAAGCCAACTTTTGAGTTTGATAATATTTTCGTTCATTGTAGTCCCCTTTCCACGTTGTAAGTGACGACCCATTTAATAATACAATAACTTGCTATTTTGCACTGTTAGTATATACTTTTTTTGCGAAATTATCTACCTGAATAATATTTTTTTTATATGTCAGAATCTTAATTCAAAAGACGTCTGTTAATTCAAAATTCGTACCTTAATTCAAAATTCGTTCGTTTCGTATCCGATCCGCTGCTGAATTAATCTGGATGCCTGCAATCAGGACATACGAGATGATATAGAACCAAAGCAGCAAGATGACGATTGAACTGAGCCCGCCATACAAGATATTGAATCTCGGCGAGGATATATATGTCATATAATACGAATAAAGCCCTGTAGCAAGAAGCATACCGAGTGCTGCAAATAAACTACCAGGAAGTATGGATTTATAAGTATCATGAGAATTCTTCAACCAAGACTTGATCACCTTGCGCGCGCTTCGTCTCTTGTCCGATTTATCGTACATATGTGCGTAGCGATATAACTTCGTCGGAAGCAGATAATAAATCGATGATACCATGAAGAAATAGAGCACAAAAGCAATGCCCCACCGAAACGTAAACCAGACGGCATCAAGCTGGAAATCGCCCCCAAGCACACCATTGATATAATGCGTTGCCGCGGACTCAAAGACCTTACCATACACGAGGATATTGAGTGCAAATGCCAACGTAACGAGTACAACAATAATGGTAAGAATCGCACGAATCCTTTCCCTAAAAAAAGTCTCAATTGGATTCTTGCCTAATTTATTGTTGCCGAGATAAGCATAATTTGCAATCCGCATCATCGAAAACATCGCTTTGCTACTCGCCCAAAGTGCCAGAATGATAAGCATCACACTGATTGCACCGCTTGACTTGTATTCCAGCAGTGGTCTGAGCCCTTCAAGCATATCCGCGCTGATATATTCATCGAGGATATTTGAAAGCACATTCATCGAGAGCTTAAATACATCCAGAATCTGTGCGAGCAAAATCATCGTCGGTACGAGACTGAGTAGCAAGTAGAACGCGATTTCCGCTGACCTGCCCGCGTAATAAGGATCCATGATTTGTTTGATTGTATATAGAACTATTTTTTTTATATGTTGCCGCATTTACAAGTTGCCCTTTATAAATTGCTACCTTCAATTTGCTTTTCTAACTTTGCAAGTGCCTTCGCACGATGCGAGATTTTATTTTTCTCATCAAGACCCATCTGTGCAAATGTTGCAGTCTGACCATCAGGTAAAAATAACGGATCATACCCAAAACCGCCGTCGCCATGCCGTTCAGTCAGCATCACGCCCTCACATTCACCACGTGCTACGATGACTGTGGCGTCGGAATCGCCAGAATCACCTAAATCGGAAGCTACCGCAGGAATATACAACGTGATGACACTTACATATCGAGCAGATCTTTCGCCTTTGTCCTCTGTATAACCATCAGAACCGATGATTGCAGGCTTTGCATCGCGCATTTCATACAATAATTTGTCATTGTTATGCACATCAACTTCTGATCTTGGTCCATCCCAGCCAGAATAACGAGCAGAATAGACGCCTGGCGCACCATCAAGATAGTCAACAGCAAGACCACTGTCATCTGCAATCGTTGGAAGACCCGTAATCTTTGAGATTTCCTTCGCTTTCAGTAGTGAGTTCTCCTCAAAAGTCGTGCCCGTCTCTTCCACGTCAATATCACCAAGACCAGCCTCTACTTGACTGACAACTTCCCAACCGAGTTTCGAGGTAATCTGTTTGATTTCAACTAATTTATGGGCATTTCCAGTTGCTACTATTACTTTCACATTTGCTCCTTATGAATTTTTGAGTACCACAGAGTGTATTACATCAGCGACATCTTCGCATGCGTCGAAGACATGCTCAATTTTGTTGTAAATATGCTCCCACGCATACGTATGTGTTGGCGGAATCGACTTATCTTGGAATACATTACGTACACCAAAGATATACAGTCTGTCACCCTCTTCTTCAAGGCGATTAATCTCGATTAGCTTCTCATCAAGAATTTTGGTTCTTTTGAAATTTGGAAGCTCCTCAATCGCATCTTTCAAAGCTGCCGTACATCGAACCATGAGCTTAATCATGCCGACGACATCATCTCTCATTGACGTGACACCGTACATAAACATACGCTGGAGTACATCTTCAATCTTATCCGTTACGTCATCAATGAGTTCGGATAGCTCCATGATATCTTCACGATCAATTGGCGTAATAAATTCTTTCACAAGCATATTCACCATCGCGTGTCTTGCAACATCGCCATCGTGTTCAATACTGTGCATACGCTCAAGTTGGAGCTCAATATCCCTTGGATTGAACTCTGTTACGATGTCGAGCAAGTAACTCGATGCATCACATGCATAACTTGCCATCTCCTGAAATGCATCAAAATACTTATTGTCTTTACGTGCCATAATTTTATTTCCTCCTACCGTTTCTTCTTTCGCCCATGGGGCTCGCCTTCGTATTGTACGCCTGCCATTGTGAGTACGAAGACGAAGATTGGTACACCGATCAATAGTCCCCATACATGTAGATACGCTTCTGCGACAAGTAATATGATAAAAACAAAGCACACAGGGAGCGAGGTCCTGCTACTCATGAGCTTTGGATTGAGTATATATGCTTCAAGTGCGTGAATAACCGCAACCATGACGATGACTGCAACCACCTTTGTGATTCCGCCTAATCCAAATGCAATTAAGCACAGCGGCACAAGCGAGATGAATACGCCTGCAACGGGAATCAGTCCTAGACAGAAAATCATAATTGCTAAACCGAAAATATTCGAGAAGCCCATGATTGACAGTGCGATTGAACTGAGTACGCAATTGATAAATGCAATCAAAACCTGAACTTTCATAACCATTCCAAATGTATTGCAGAAATTGATTCCAAATCGCATAAAATATCTGTAAATGTCAGAAAGGGAACTGTTATCAAGCGCTTTGCCAAACCCCTGTAAGGCTCGTTTCTCAAGCAGCATCATAAAGCTAAGGACAATTGCAAAGAAAAGATTCAGCGAGAATCCTGCAACTTTTCCAATCATCGTCGTTAATTGTGACGCCGCATCTTTGACATAACCACTGATGTCAAAATCCCAGACAAAACCTTCGATTGCATCTGGAATATGCGGTGACAGTGCCAGCTTAAATTCATTAAAATCAAAGTTCATCAAGTATTTGGTAAGGTTTGTCACCTGATCCACCAATACAGGGATAAACTTAATCCCAACCAAGACCAATAATCCAATTCCGATGATATACATCAACGACAAGACCAGCGCATATGGAAGTTTGAATTTTATCTTGGGCGCGAGACGCTGCTGATAGACCTTCATCAATGAAAAGAAAATGAAAGTAAAGATAAAGGTCAGCAGTGCAAGATCAAGCATATTCCATACGAGAATCAGAAATGCAACAATCACTGCAAAAGAAATGATTTTATTTTTTATATTCTCGTACAAATTTGCTCCTTATGCACTTTTCGCCATATTGTTGATTTGAGCTTGCTTCTTATAATAATCTACCGCAACATTGACCGAAGTAATTTTGGAAGCGAGAATCTTTGGTACATCATCTGAATTTTCCAACTTACCTCTCAATACGACGATTGCATCTTTTTCGAGCACAGATTTACAGGTTGCAAAAGTCTTTGGAAATACAACCACTTCAATCGGTCCGTACAGATCCTCAAAGGTCACAAATGCCATTGGATCGCCTTTTTTCGTCATAATCTGCTTCACTTCTGTGATGAGACCAACCATAGAGGTCTTCATACCATTGCGCACGAGACTGATTGCCAATTCATCTTGAGGCTCATCGTCTTCTACCGTTTTTGGCATGATATCGTAGGTTGTGACATTTGAAACCTTGTCTATAACCTCTTTGTATTGGTCGAGTGGATGACCGCTTACATAGATACCAAGCATATCCTTCTCATAACCCAATAAATCCTTAGGTTGGAATTCCTTTACATCTGGAAGAAGGATCAATTCATCTGTCTTACTCATTTCATCTTCATGCAAGTCGAACATACTAATCTGTCCAGCGGGTTGCTTGTCCCGAGCTGTCTTTTCTCGATCAAGCAGAAGCTGGTATATGCTCATCTTCTGCGCACGATTACCCTCAAGCCTGTCCATTGCGCCAGCTAGTATGAGCGATTCAATGGCACGCTTATTGACACGGTCAAGGTCGACATTTGCAATTAAATCTTTTAATGTTGTAAGCTTCTTACCGCTGTCTTCAAGCTTTTCTCGCGCCTCAATAATCGCATCGATCGCAGGCTCTCCAACATTTTTAACACCGAGCATGCCGTAGACAATCTTACCCTCTGGTGCGGAGAATCGCTTATCACCCGTCACAACGCATGGAGGGAGTACATCAATACCACCCGAACGACAGTTATTGATGTATTTTGCAACCTGCGTACTGTCATTTGTAAAACTCGTCATGAGCGCAGCCATGAACTCTTCCTTGTAGTGCACCTTTAGATAAGCCGTATAATAGGATACGACGGCATAGGCTGCAGCATGCGATTTATTGAATCCATAATTGGCAAATTCAATCAGCATGTCATAGATTTCATTGGACACTTTTTCAGAGATTCCGTTGTCGGCACAGCCCGCATTGAACTGCGTACGCGCCTTCTCCATGACATCGAATTTCTTCTTACTCATCGCACGGCGGACATTGTCGGCTTCGCCGAGCGTAAAGCCACCCAAATCCTGTACAACCTGCATAACCTGCTCTTGGTAGACCATGACACCATAGGTTACATCTAGAATCTTGATGAGCTTATCATCCAGATATGGAATCCGATCTGGATGCTGCTTGTTCTTGATATAGGTCGGAATATTGTCCATTGGACCCGGTCTGTAAAGGCTGATTCCCGCGATGATATCCTCGAAGCAATTCGGCTTGAGTTCTTTCATAAACGACTTCATGCCCGAGCTTTCAAGCTGGAAGACACCATCCGTATCGCCAGAACTGATGAGTTCAAAGACAGCAGGATCGTTGTATTCCATCCCTTGAAAATCGATGTCAACGCCATGATTCTTTTTAATCTGCCGCTTGGCATCTTCGATTACAGTCAAGTTACGCAATCCCAAAAAGTCCATCTTGAGTAGACCAAGCTGCTCTACACGCGTCATGGTGAACTGCGTGGAAAGACCTTTTTTCTGTGAATAATACATTGGAACAACATCATCAAGTGCAGTCTTACAGATGACGACACCTGCAGCATGTGTACCTGTATTACGGCTCGTTCCCTCAAGATCAAGTGCAATATCAAACAGTTCTCGATAGCGTGCGTCACCATTGACAAGTTCTCTGAGTTCCGCGACCTGTTCAAGTGCTTTTGTCAATGTCATCTTCAGATCATCTGGTACCAGCTTTACAATCATGTTGACTTCGCTGAGCGGAATGTCTAAAACCCTGCCGACATCGCGAAGCGCCATCTTGGCTTTCATCGTACCAAAGGTAACAATCTGACAGACTTTCTCTTCGCCATATTTGTTGTTGACGTATTCAATGACCTCACCGCGTCGATCGACGCAGAAGTCAATATCGATATCAGGCATGGATACACGCTCTGGATTGAGGAAACGTTCAAAGAGCAGATTGTATTTGATTGGATCGATATCCGTAATTTTAAGTGTATAAGCAACGATACTTCCGGCGGCGGATCCTCGCCCTGGGCCTACAGCAATGCCATTTTGCTTCGCATAGTTGATAAAATCCCATACGATGAGAAAATATTCGATAAAGCCCATGTTTTCAATGACGGAAAACTCAAAATCGAGCCGTTCCCGGTACTTCTCCTTCTCGGCCCCGTAACGAAATTCGAGA
>JAISJM010000077.1 GCA_031261525.1 Eubacteriales Family XIII. Incertae Sedis bacterium | reverse complement strand
ATCTGTTTTGCCAAGACATATTTCGTCTGCTCATAGGCATCATATTCGCCATAAACAGTTCCATCTGGCTGCACCGAAGTCGTCCCGCCGACAAACACAAACGGTCCTTTCTTCACCATGCGGCTATATCCGACGACCTCTTCGAGCGGTGCACCCGACGAATAATTGATACGTTCCCAACTCATAAATACTCCCTTTTACTCCTCAAAGAAATGCCCCTACATTTATGCAGCGCGCTTGAACTCTACCACAACGCTCTCTTCTTCATCAATATTGCTGATTTCATCAATTGAGGTCGGCTCGAACAAATTCTTCTTCATAACAAACTTCACCCAAAGTCCTGCAAACACAGCAAGAGCCACAAACAAGATGCCGAAGATTTTATAGATTTCAAGTCTGCTCGCCATATCAGAACTGATATTCCAAATCATATAGATATTTCCAACGATACCAATAATCTGTGGGATTCCAAATGCAACCATGTATTTATTACGAGGTGCATTCGGATGTCTTCTTCTGAGCACAAGTACTGTTGCATGTGTGAAAATGTATGCAGTGAGCCAGAAGCAAGAAGCCGCGAGAATCAAGGTAACGAGACCACTCTTATTTACAAATCCGGTTAGATTCAAAGTGATGTTGCAGATAACGAGCAATGCCATGCCAGCATAAGCCACATCTTTTTTATTGGTTCGAGCAAATACCTTAGGAAGCATCCCTTCTTCAGCCATGCCCTGCATAATTGCGCCCACAGATGGGAACAATGTGTTCATTGTACTGACCGCAGCGAGACAGGTGACGATGCCCATCCAAATCTTTCCAGGTGTACCAAGTACCGCTTCGGCATACGCCATGTGCGGCATTTCCGATCCCGAAAGTGTGGATAATGGTACATAATTTGCCATACCTGTGCCGAGGATAGCCTGCACGACAAAGAGCGTAACGAGCGCCAAAATCATAGATAGCAAGACGTTGCGCTTTGCATTTTTCAAGTTCTTTGATACTGGAATGATAAATTCAACGCCGATGAACAACCAAAACGCAAGTGCTGCAAGCCCCATGAGGCTACCAACGCCAGTGATTGCAGGTGTCTCCATCGCTGCCTTTGCAATCGGTGTGCCTGTTCCGAGCTTGAAGAATCCGACAATTCCCATTGTGAGCATGGAGCCCACGAGCGTAAATGCCACAACATTTTGTATCTTTGAAAATACATCGACTCCTCTAAGATTTGTCGCAAATAAAATCAAGAGGATGCCCATTGAAAACACAATCGATGGAACCTGATGGAAGATTGAATTCAGTACCATGCCGCACATCGCGACCTCTGCTGCGCCTGCGAGAATACTCACAATGACATAGGCTGAAATGTTCGTAATGATGGATGCAAATGGACCAAGCCCAACCATCGTATACTGTCCAAGTCCACCATTGACGCCTGGCATCAAACTGTGAAGTTCTGCAAATGACAATGCGATAAATCCATTTAGAATTACAACTGCGAGTAACGGAATGACAAACATCGGTCCAGCAAGTCCAATGCCCTGCCCAAGTGATAACAAGCAACTCGTAGCAACAATTAATCCTACACAGACCGCCACCCCACTCGGCAGTCCCATTTTCTTTGTATTATCCATAACTTTTTCTCCTTCGTATACTATATATAAATATGAAAAGGCACCAAGAACACTTCGCGAATGTGTTCTTGGCGCCTTTGCCAAATCTATTTGATATACTTATATTAAACCACCAGCAATCTATTGTCAATAAAGAAAAATTGACTGTTTATTGACATCACATCACTCTAAATAGTTTCCAATAAAATCCATAGTTTGTTGCCGTTACACGACCCAACTCACTGGAAACTACGAGATAAACGTCATCTTGAAGCTATCTACATCAAAAGAATTTATCTCTCTGAATGCGTCGCATTATATAGCACTTCCGCCATCTGCTTGCGAAGTTCTTCCCCTGACGGAAATTTTGCAACATCTTGCGCTGCAGCTTCCAGAAACAGTGAGTCTGGAATATGACAATATCCTTGTGGATTCTTATCAAGATACTTCTGATGATACTCTTCTGCTGTATAGAAATTCTCCAGTGGTTTCAATTCCACGGCAAGTGGCTTCTCAAGATCTCGTGCATGCATATAGACGGCAAGCTCAATAATCATCAGATCGCCTGCATTGCTATAATAAATTCCTGTACGATATTGCGTACCCACATCGTTGCCTTGCCTATTGACCGATGTCGGATCAATAATCTTAAAATACATATCAATCAGCTTTGTCAGGCTCACCTGCTCGCTATCGTATTTCACGCGTACCGCCTCAACGGCGCCCGTATCTCCAGTGCACACAGCCTCATAGGACGGTGCGGAAATGTCGGCATTTGCATAGCCTGCCTGCGTTTCTAACACACCTGGTATGAGTGAAAAGTATTTCTCGACACCCCAAAAACATCCGCCGGCGAAGTATATCTGTCGTTCTATCATGTCTGCCTCCTCATTATATATGATTATTATATCGCTTATTTTCTAATTAATATTGTATATTTGTTTTGTTCCAAATTTAATATCTATATATAGATACCCTGATTTGAGTCATTGAATCAAGTATCGTCATAACTTAGAAAATATTGAAACGTTGATCAAAGATTATTTCAATAGATTTTCCAACTTTAATATAAAAATTTTATACAATCAATCCTTGCTCACAAATCGCTTCAACAACAGGCAGATCCGCCACCAGCCATTTGACCTCGCAAATGTCATCCTTGCCCAGCCACCGAGCATCCATATGCTCAAGCAACGATACGCGATCTGAGTTAAGAGAACATACATAGCAGCGCATCGTCAGATAGAATTTTTCATACTCGTATTCGATTGTCTGCAGATAATAATCAACCTCGATATTCGCATCCAATTCTTCCCGAATCTCACGTTTGAGTGCAGAAACATCCTCTTCGCCAGCCTCAACCTTGCCACCAGGAAACTCCCACCAACCTTTATAGTCACCATAGCCCCGCTGCGTTGCGAAAAGCTTGCCATCTGATAGGATTATTGCCGCTACTACTTGGATGGCTGGCTTCGGAGGAATTGTTGATTCTGCGTTTGAGTTTGGCGCATCAGTCTTTGTTTGTGAGATAGTCATATAGCTCCTTGTATAAATTAATGTTGAGTCATCCTGTTAGAGACTTATTTGTTCCTCATATATGGTTTCACTCTGCAAGATATTCTTATACTATTGTATCACAAGCCCTATCCGATATTTTGGACACAACTTTGATTAGCAATCCATATCATAAATTAGATGAACGAATTTAGATGAAAAATTCTGAATCTCTTCTTTTCTCGATTTTCCGCGCCAAAACACCTATTATTTTACGTAAAATCGAGAAAAGAAGAGATTCAAGCTATGCTGGGGATGAATAAACAAAAATGATTTCGATTCTATATGCAATATCAATTATAATATGCTCATTTGTGTTAGGATTCTACAGATGCGTGACACCACCTCGCAACCTCTGCAATCAATTCATATGGAATCGGTTTACAATATGGAAACTGCACCGCACCTTTGGAGGTCTTATAGCCATCAAATGCACCATTTGCCACAAAGTGCACCATCGCCTCTGCACCAGGGTAGATGCCTAGATGATGCTTTGCAGCTGCAAAATGAATCAGGTTGCGTTTCTTATAATAGGTCGGCATTGCCCAACTGATTTTCTCTGTCGCGTCTGGAATGGCAACTCGTATTGTGTCACGTGTCTTGTTCAATATCTGGAACACTTCGCCATCATAGCATGCGATGTATTCGTCGATTGTTGTGTATGCAGCATCTGTCATAATATCTCTCCATACTGTTTCGCCAAACGATAAAGGACTTCTCAACTATTTTCATATCCGCAACCAACCATTTTACATTCGCATTTTATGGCAGATTCATATTAATGCAAGATCCTCATATTTAAGTCATAACTCTAAGTCATAAATAATTCGAAAAGGTGCGACAAATAATGGAACCATACCCCTTACAATTATATTAATTATCCTTCAACAACTTTCACAAAATACCGCCGACTGCGGGGACCATCAAATTCGCAAAAATAGATTCCCTGCCAGATACCAAGTAAGGGCGCGCCACCATCCACAATAACGGTTAAACTCGGACCGACGCTACTGGATTTCAGATGCGCCGACGAATTGCCCTCACCATGACGAAAGACGCGCCGATCTGGGAATGCTTCTTCCAAACCGATGAGCATATCGTGAACCACATCGGGATCGGCATTTTCATTGATCGTAATACCTGCCGTCGTATGTGGACAGTGAATCACACAAAGCCCCTCTCGCACACCACTTTTCTTGATGCTCTCGCGAATGTTTGCCGTGATATCTGTAAACCCCTCACGCGTGGTCTTTAAATGATATTCGTATAACATATTTTGTAACTCCTATTCGCACATCAAAATTTATCAATTCACAAATGATTATCAACCGCCAGCCACCGACCGCCATCGCAGACCATCAACCGTCGCCGTCAACCGTCAACCACCCCATCACCTACTGCTCAAGCAACAAATCTAGCTGTTTCTCCATCCATGCCTCATCCTTACGAATCGGGGAGATTCCATCCCAGATGCTATCTAAGTAACTGAAAAATCCGCCCACAAATGTCAATTCCGTGCAGTGGATTCTCGTACTGTATAGCTCTGCATTCCATGTAATCGCAATCGCATCGTCCTGCACAACGCTTGAAGAGTCGCGGATGCTGAGATGAATATCATCAAAGGATGCGAGCACAAGATGATAATGATTATTTTTCACACCACGCTCTTTGATGTATCGGAGTTGCTTCTTAAATTGCTCTTTCGTGAGATACACATCTTTTCCTAGGATTCGTGAGAGCTCATCTTCACGCACGCGCGCTTGTTTGACAGCTGCAAACATCGTCTTCATGTCATAAAGCTGCCTGTAATTACAGCGCTCTCGCACATGTACACGACGCTGACGCGCATCGACACACAAATCAATCGTCTCTTGACCTGCGCCATTGGACTGCAAGATGTCAATTAAAAGATCCTCTGGCGTATTGAGAAATGATGGAATGGAGTTGATCATATAGGTGAGCGGCTCTGTCCGAATATACTCCTCCATGAGCCGAATCATCTCAAGCGGATTCTTCAGTGACGTTCTGTACATGAGGGTCTGGCTTCGATCGACATATGATTTTGCGACATTTGCATAGACGTCCACGACATCCTTATCCGTGTAAAGACTTGTGATATTTGATGTATTATTACCTCTAAAGCCCGTCAATGCGACCTTGCCTTTGACTGTATGGAAACTCATATTGTAAACTTTCGCATCACTGCTCGTGATATAACGTGAGTCAAGTGCCTCGTTTAGATAGATTGGCATCCAGCGAAATAAAGTCTCATATGTCCGATAATCCTTGCTCACGAGATCCACGATTGTAATTTTGTCGCCACGCGCAAGGCTCGCTTTGATATTGTCCAAACTCTCTTCGATAAACTGTTCTTCCACTTCACTCCAGATGATATCGCCAAGATCGATGACCGTGATTTTGTGTGGACCTGCTGTCTTTAATGGAATCTTCCAGAATTCAGAGAGACACAGTCCATATCCTTCATTACCCAGAAATGGGCCAATTTGCATATTTCGTGCAGACTCCACCTCATCTTGTGTGATATATCTCGACAACGTAAGCACTGCATCATCGTAACTCATTCCTTCAATATCAAAACCTGCGGCGCGCAAATGCTCTTCGAGAATCAGTCTTCTATCAGCAAGCTCATCCGAAAGGAGATAGGTGACAATGGGTGCTGTATATTTTGACCGAAGTGAAAGTTTGCGTTCGCCGCTTTTGATTCTGCTTATGACCGTTGTATCAACACCGATTTCCAGTGCAAGTTCCTTGCCAGTGACATCGAGGATATCCATAATTCGGGACATGGGGGTATGTATTTTCATATTTTAATTCGTTTCTCCAATTGTCATTCCCGAATAACGGAGTCGGGAATCTCATAAATGTAGTTATTGTTTTTAGAAATGTTGGTTCAAAACATCACCGATTTCATTTCCTATTTATATCCTCGTAATGATTGCAAAATAAATCTCCAAAACCACCAAAACCAATGGCTGATGTATCATGTAGATGATCATGCTATGCCGTCCAATGGCATTGACAGGCGCAATTCTAATATCTTTCGCGCGCTGTGGCATTTTCCCAAGATAATGTGCAAGATAAGTTCCAAGTAAAAAATAAAAGAAATATGGAATAATTGGAAAATAATCTGCAGAAAAAAATCCAGGTGGTGGCAACAAATCCCTCGTGACAATTGCAAGCGCCAAGGATGCAATCACACCAATCCAAGGCGGGACAACTTCAAATGCCGACCGTAACAGTAGATAGACAAGCATGCTCAGTCCAAGCATATGCAAGATTCCAAAGATGATGACCTCGCGCGGCATAAAGATAACGGTGACCAAGCTTACAATGGCGGCGCAGGCGATTACACGAACCGTCTGGCGGATGATATGCTTCGTCAGCGTAAAACTCACGCCCGCGATGATGATGAAGGACAGCGAGATGTATTTCTGCCATATCACACCTGGGAGCGCGTCATACCATGGCATTTGCACCCCAAAAATATACACGAGATCATAGCAAGCATGAAAACCAACCATATTGATGATGGCGAGCCCTCGAAGCAAATCTAGTATCGCTATTCTATTTTGGGGGACGATCTGTGTGTCCAAATTTTGCATCACTCCAATCTGTGATATAGCCAAAATGTGATTTAAACAACCTCCGAAAACCTCAGTACATATGACATACTTCATACGTGCTGAGGGTTTTCGGAGGTTGCCTTTAAAATAAATCGTTACAGATATAAATTGCAAATGTCGCAATCTATCTTGTGGCAAGTCTCGCTCGCTCTAAATACTGCAACTGGCAACGCAAGGTCTTTACAATCTTCATATTGTAGCCATAATTCGAAGCATAATGGATGATACCTGTATACAATGCCTCAATTTCCATCATTCTGCCTGCGAGATAGTCGAGCCGCATGCTCGGGCTATAAGGCTCCATATCGACTGTTAACTGCACCATCTCATCTAAGAATTCCTCGGAGATGACGATACCACTCGCATATGCCGCCTCCCTGATTTCCTCCATCGTAGCCCGCACGAGCAGTCTTAAGGATGGATCTTGGGTCATCACATCGGTATTGCAATCACAGATTACACTGAGACCATTGTATGGTATATTCCAGATGAGCTTCTTGATACGCGCTTCCACTAAGTTATGATTGACGCTGACCTCAATATCTGCGCCTCTTAAGATATCGGCAAGTGCCTCAAGCGCTTCATCATCCTTGAAATCATGTAAACCATCTAAAGCATCATCGAGATCGTCCTTTGAAGAACGATCCACCACAATGAGGTCATCATGGGGAACATCCTGCCCAACCAGATACTGTGCAAGGGTAATTGCACCATAATCTGTATGACGAATATGCCCGAGGCTATCTTTGAAAGAACAGATAAAACACAGTCCGCCAAAGATTCTTGAATTTGGATATAACAGCGCAAGCCGCTTTTCGAAGCCAAATCCATTCTGCATGAGGATGATATCCGTTTTTTCTGAATCTGTGGTATCGGCATCGTCCTTTACGAGCGGTGCAATCATCGGAAAAATCGTATCATTGGCCGTCGCTTTTACCGCAATGATGATGAGATCGGCCTTTGGCATCTCTGTTACATTCTTGTAGATTAGAGGATGTTCAACTGAGAAGTCACCTAAGAAACTATCGACTTTCAATCCATTTTTCTCAATATGTTCATATTCCTTTTCGCTATGTACCAGAAAATGAACGCTGTGTCCTGCATGATGTAACCTTGAACCATAATATCCACCGATTGCGCCCGTTCCAATAATCGCAATATCAAGGGACTTCGTAATCTTATCTGTTGTCATTTATTCGTCCTCCCACTACTTGTTATCTTTTTCACTTGAATCAAAAAAACATCAATACTAATATTGTAACACGAATCTTAGACTTGTTGTCAACAACTTGTCAATTAAAGCGATAACTCCTTACGCAATATCAGGTTCATT
>JAISJM010000060.1 GCA_031261525.1 Eubacteriales Family XIII. Incertae Sedis bacterium | reverse complement strand
CGACAGAAGTGATTATGTACGACAGAAGTGATTATGTACGACAGAAGTGATTATGTACGACAGAAAATGGATGATGAATACGAATCAGCAATTAAAACTATTCGGTACTATAACAACGTCGGTAAGGGACTCATTCATTTCAACATTCATTCATTCATATACAGTATGTTTGCCAATCTCTTCTTTTCTCGATTTTGCGCGTAAAAACAGGTCATTTTCTACGCAAAATCGCGTAAAGAAGAGATGCGATATTTATCCATCTAATCTGACGACTTGATTGTGGCTTCACAGGAAGATAAAAAGACAAACCTTTCATGTACGTTAGGCGAATGATCCAAGGCTTCATGATTCGCAATTCGCGATTCGTGAAACATACAATTTAAATTAGTAAAAATGAAAAGGAGACAGAACACAGATGAAACTACAAAAAAGCGTATGTATTGATGCCCTCTACACAGAGTTGCCATTTATTGAGCGGTTTGCAGCCGCGCAGGCTGATGGATTCGATTATATCGAATTTTGGGGGCATGACGACAAAGATATCGATGCAATTGAGCGGTTGGTCAACGAGAAACATATCAAAATCAGCGGTTTCAATGGTGATGCAGACTTAAATTTGATTGACCCAAACCAGCAAAAGGAATATCTCGAATACTTGAAAAAATCGCTCAGTATTGCACAGCGAATTGGCTCAAAATCCGTCACGATTCACTCCAACGGGCTCGGTGATGGCGGCATTGTCCTAAACTCTTACCGTGAATTATCGACAACACTGAAGACTGCGGCGATGTACGACACGCTACTTCAATGTGCGCAGCTTGCTGAGCAGACTGGAATCAACATCAACCTAGAGCCGCTCAACATCATTTCGGACCACATTGGCAATTTTCTGAATTATACGAGTGACGCTGCCGATCTGACAAGGCTCATCGGTAGCGACAAGCTAAAAATCCTCTATGATGTCTATCATATGCAGCTAAATGAAGGTAATATCGCAGGCAACATCGATGCAAATGTCGACCAGTTCGGTCATATCCACATCGCCGACACTCCAGGTAGACATGAGCCAGGCACAGGCGAAATTAACTATGCATTTGTATTTGACTATCTTGAAAATGCTGGCTATACGGGCTTAATCGGATACGAATTATTTCCACTGACAGATACAAAAACCGCGGTTGAAGCAATCATGAGTTATTAGCATGGCGTTATTTATTGTCAAATCGTCACAAGTAGCGACCGACATGATAGCACTATACATCAAGCGCATGCCGTGCGTTATTCATTGTCAATCATCACAACGATCGACAGTATTTAGAACAATGAATTTGGAATTTGGGGAGTAGCACCTACTCTGATGTGTCAGGACATCTGGTTCACGGTTAATCATAACTGTTATGATTAAATGAATGATACTATCATTCGTTTTTGTGTAACGTTTGAACTTTTGATTAATTGACGATTGACATCGGAAGTGCAACATTGCCGTCTGAAGTGTGATGAAAATGGATACTGACAAAATATGTATACATAATCCAGTACTTCCAATGGCAGCAATGAATCCATTTGCAATTTTGTTTTAAATGATTCATTTTATGAATCAATACGCTAATTGAAATTAAGAACACGTTGAATGTCAACATGACTATATATTTGAAAAGTGGTTGAAATACAAAAAATATCATTTTTGTATTTCACAGTTCGTCAATGGTTATTATGGTAACGGATTTCTGTTGAACACGACTTTTGATTTTCGGCACAATGTATAGCTATTTTTACACCGAAATATTTCGTTTTTAGATCAGTGTTTTCGTAATTTTAATTCGCGTTTAGATTATATGGTTTTGAAAGTATTATAAATGGTAGGTAAAAAAACAGGAGGACGTAAAAATGGTAAGAATTGGTCTAATCGGAATGGGGCGAATCGGGAGGCTTCATGGTGAAAATATTGCAAACGCAATTGCCGGTGCAACGCTGGTTGCCGCAGCAGATCCGATGTTAAACGACGAGATGAAAAGTTGGGCAGAATCAAAAGGTGCGAAGTATATCTATGCGGATGCTGAGGAACTAATCAATAATCCAGAAGTTGATGCTGTATTTATCTGCTCAAGCACAGCGACGCATGCGGATTTCATCATCAAGTCTGCAGGTGCAGGCAAACACATTTTCTGCGAAAAACCAATCCACACAGATCCTGCAAAAATCATTGAAGCACTCGATGCCGTGGAGAAGGCTGGCGTGAAGTTACAAGTTGGATTCGTAAGAAGATTTGACCACAATCATAAGAAGGTTCATGATGTGGTTGCGTCAGGCAAGCTCGGAAATCCACACATCATCAAGGTGACATCGAGAGATCCTGAGCCAGCACCAATCGAGTACTTACGTACATCGGGCGGCTTATTTGTAGACATGATGATTCATGATTTCGACATGGTTCGATATTTGTCAGGTAGCGAAGTTACGGAAGTATTTGCCTATGGAAATGTCTTAATCGAGCCAGCGATTAAAGAATTTGGCGATATTGACACCGCAATCGTATCCTTGAAATTTGCAAATGGCGCACTTGGCGTAATCGACAATTCCAGAGCGGCGCGCTATGGCTATGATCAGAGGACAGAAGTCCATGCCGACAAGGGTTGTGTAAAGGTAGAAAACGATCGTGACGATATGTCCGAGATTCTTACTGCAGAAGGAACGGAGTCAGCAAAACCAACTTGGTTCTTCCTAGAGCGATACACACAGGCATTTATCGCGGAGACCATTGCCTTTGTAAATGCGATTGAAAATGGCGAAGATGTACCAGTTAACGGACATGATGGCTTGATGCCAGTGTACATTGCAATCGCAGCAGATAAGAGCCTGCGCGAAGGCAGAGTTGTGAAACTTGATGAGGTTATTTTGTAGGGCGTATGCGAATGATAAGAAAATGTTACTATTTGCAGATATGAACATTTTCCCATTTAGCATGATTCCTATTGAGGATGGAATCCTCGTTAACGTTACGATATAAATGATTGGTTCGAAAATAAAAATTGTTATATTTAATTATATAAGGAGAGATCTCATGAAAAAGATAATAAGTGTGATGCTCGTAGCAGTATTGGTTCTAAGTGTTCTTGTTGGTTGTGGTAATAGTGGCAGTGGTTCGGATTCAAGCAGCGACAGTGGCGAGAAGAAAATGAAAATCGCAATGACGCAGGGTGATCGTACAGATCAATTTATGTCGGGTGTTGAGACTGCAGTTAAGAACCGATGCGAAGAGCTCGGAATCGACTTTACAGCGCAGGATGCGCAGAAAGATGTCCAGAAGCAGATTGACCAGATTAATACATTTGTGCAACAAGGTGCGGATGTCATCATCACGATTCCATGTGAGCCAAATGTCGCAGATGCAATGATTAGCGCTGCTGGCGATACACCAATTATATTTGTAAACAGGCTTCTTGACGAAGCTGACGAAGGTCTTTATGCGAAAAATAAAGTCGTTGGCGTTGGTTCCGATGAGAGTCAAGCTGGAAGTCTTCAAGCTGAATATCTAAGTGAACTATTTGAAGGAAAGACGGAGCTCAATGTCGCTGTAATTATGGGCACGATGGGCATGCCCGCGACGAATCAAAGAACCGATTCTGCATTGAGTGGTCTTGCTGAAAAAGGATTCAAAGTCAACGAAGTTTTCAAAGATACTGCTGACTGGGATCGTGCGAAATCCATGGATAAGATTCAACAATTCCTTGGAACGGGTAAGCCTGTTGACGTCATCATCTCCAATAATGACGAGATGGCACTCGGTGCAGTTGAAGCCTTAAAAGCTGTTGGTAAGACGACTTCCGATGTTGCAGTTGTTGGCATTGATGCAACGAAAGAGGCGACAGGATCGATTGAAGCTGGCGCACTAAGCGCATCCGTCTTCCAAGATCAAGTTGGTCAAGGCGCAGGTGCTGTGGATGTTGCAAAGAAAATCTACGATGGTGAAGATGTGGAAAATATCACTTGGATTCCATTTGAGCTCGTTACAAAAGACAATGTGAAAGACTATATCAAATAAAGAATCTACCTCATTCCTCCTCCTCCTTTGCAGTAGTTCTCGCATCGATACCAAGAACGAATTGCATGGTTGGAATTTAGCAAGGTCTCTCCCGTTTGGGGGAGGCCTTTGTTGATGCAATTAAAAATCACAATATGTTCGCCCAATATATGAATATATGTATTGAACAAATGTTTTCATTGTGTTATGATTGACTTAGATGATAACAATATTTGTTCTGCCAATACATTGAAAGGATGTGGCATCATGAGTGATACAAAGAATGATAAAGCGAAAAGTAGTATACAGATTTTTGAAGACGAGAATATTCGAACTGCATGGGACGAAGAAAGGGCAATATGGTACTTTTCGATCGTTGATGTCGTTGGTGTCTTGACGAATCAGGATACACCGAGAGGTGCTAGTAATTATTGGGCAAAGCTGAAAGAACGCCTTCTAGCAGAGGGCTCCCAGTTGCTGACAAATTGTCAGCAACTGAAAATGATAGCTGCTGATGGAAAGAAATATAAAACAGATGTTGCCAATATGGAGCAAATATTGCGCATTATACAATCCATTCCATCATCAAAAGTTGAGCCACTCAAGATGTGGCTTGCTTCAATCGGCAGTGAACGAATAGATGAGGTCATTGATCCTGATCTCACAATGAATCGTGTTCTTACAACATATATGAAAAAGGGATATTCTCGAGAGCAGATTAACCAGCGATTTCAGACAATCCCTGTACGAAAAGAGCTTATTGATGAGTGGAAGAATTGTGACATAGAAAACGGAATCGAATATGCAATTCTAGCAAATGAAATCTCAAAAGCATGCTCTGAGGAGACATGTCAGTGCAAGAATCCACAACGATTAAAGAGTGAGAGTCTGTCTGATAATATGACAGCACTTGAGCTTGCACTCAATATATTTCTCATTTGAGAAAAACTTTGCAATCACGCCGATTTATTATGCAATTGAGAGATAAATTATAATAGAGAGGCGCATCGCATATTCGTGCATTCGTTCTGAATCAAGATAAATAAGTCGCTAGTTTTTTGTGTCAATTCATATGGGCGTACTCTTGCGATACACCTTGGTCTTTTCTTTACATTTATCTTGTATATAGGATGATATTATGATAAAATTGTCCTGTATACAAGATACTTTGCTAAATAGAAGGAGTGTACATGGATAAGAATACAATAAAGAAAATCATAATTGAAAATCATGAATATATTGAACGTATTTCTCCTATGAAGCGCGAAATTTATATTGAAGGTAATGGCAACTATGTATTTGTAGGATCAAGGCGGGCTGGAAAAACATTCTTAATGTTCAATATCATAAAAGATATTGTTGTTGAACATGGTACGATAGATGAAATCTTATATATCAATTTTGAAGATGAACGCCTACTTGAAATGACAGCCGATGACTTTGACTTAATTATCGAAGCCTACCATGAACTTTTTGACACGACACCTATTTTCTTTTTAGATGAAATTCAGGTTGTAGATAGGTGGGACAAATTCGTAAGGCGCCTTGCTGACACTGGATTTAGGATATATGTAACAGGAAGTAATGCACAGATGTTGAGTCATGATATTGCGACAACACTTGGTGGTCGGTTTCTTGTTAAAGAAGTATATCCATTTTCATTTAAAGAATTCTTAACTGCAAAAGATATTTCATTAAGTAAGAACTGGATTCACAGTTCACAGAGATATGAAATCCGAAAGCAGTTTGATATGTATTTTATGTATGGCGGCTTTCCTGAGGTACAGTTTTTTACAGAGAAAAGAGAATGGCTTGATAATTTATATCAGAAAATCTTTTACGGGGATTTGATATCGCGATATAAGATTCGGAATGATTTTGCTTTAAAATTACTAATAAAAAAATTGGCTGAAAGTGTGCAAGCGGATATTTCATTTAATCGAATGGCAAATATTATTAAATCATCGGGTACAAAGATTGGAAGCTCAACGGTAATTGAATATATTACTTATCTAGAAGAATCCTATTTAATTATGCCCACTACAAACTATTTATCAAAGATTACTGAACGCGAGACCGCTAAAAAATACTATTTTTGTGATAATGGAATCCTTTCTCTTTTTTTAATCAAACCACATGTAAGGCTTCTTGAAAATATTGTTGCATGTGAATTAACGAGGCGCGGAGAACCATTATATTTTGCAAAAGATGGTGACGAAGTAGATTTCTATATTCCAGATAAATCTTTGGCAATTCAAGTCTGCTATAATATGAATGACTTGGGTACACAGAAACGAGAATTAGTATCCATGCATAAAATCAATAAGCAACTGCATGCAAAGAACTTGCTTATTATTACGATGGATGAAGATCGTGTGATTGAAGATCGTGATGGAGATATTCAAGTGAAATCAATATGTAAATGGCTACTTGAGGCAGATTAAACCGAGGCAATTTTTCCGTAGATTACGATATCAAAAACGCTCGAATCGCCTCATATGATTCCTGTGCATGCAATTGCCCTGAGACCGTCTTTGAAGTGACCTCTTTCAATGTCGTCCTAGGAATATAAGATACCAATAATACGCCATATTCATAAGGGTGAATTGGATCAAGCTTCGATGCGATAACCAATGTTTCATGCTCGATTCGTGACCACTCATTTCGGTCATGGTTCGGTGCATCTTCAGGAATCTTTACAAGTTTCAGTGAAGTCTCCTTCACATAAGGATAATCAAACTGCCCCAAAAGAGTCTCTCCAGCATAGGAAGACTCATGCTTCATATACTGGTATGCTTCTGTTTGGATATAGATTTCATTTTCATTCTCCTTTTATCTTTCGGTTTCTAAATAAGTGAGGGCATCGGGCACATCTGCTTCATCGAGTCCATGCATGATGAATGGCCCGTTATAGAATTTTTGCAATTCTTTGATGTAAGCTTTTAATGGTAAGGTTTCTTTCCCAATGGGGGCAAAAGTAATTTTCTCATGCGTGACAATCGCATCCTTGCAATGTGCGAGTGCGATATGATCCTTTAGCAATTCGAGAGATGATTTTATAATTTCTAGCGGATTGTTAGCATGTTCAGTCGTTACAATATTGGCAGCGCCATACAATACTTTAAGATAAGGCGTATTAAAATGCTCAATTAGTTTGAGGGCATCTTCTGCAGTGCTGATGACATTTGCCTGTTCGGGTTCAAATATAATTGTCACACCATTTGATTTTGCTGGTGCTAAAGTATTCGTAGACACGGAGTTCCGGAATTCCGACCTTGAATAATGGCATAGCAAAGAGTTACACTGACTCTATGCTCATGTTTTCTTGGAAGGAGGCTATCGTGAGTAACATACTTAATCCATTAGAAAAAGAAGTGCTGATCAAACTCTATCGGCGCAGCCCCGGCGTGAAGTTGGGTGATTTTTGCAGGATCAATAACGTGAGCGATGCAGCGTTCAAGTCGTGGCTCAAGAAATACGACACTGAAGGGCTGGAAGGTCTTTATCGCTCTAAGAAGACACCGGAGCTCTTGCCTGACGGCGTCGATAAAACGGCGGAGAACTATAAGCGCGAACTGATCAAAGCTCGTCTCGAATTGGAGCGGATTAAAAAAAACTATATCCGGATCCAGGACGACGATGGGAAGCTGAAGGAGTTCGTTTCTTTATCCGCCAAGAATATGACATCATAGAAACGCTTTCCACCGAATATGACGTGGTGCTACTTTGTGAGTTGGCAGGTGTCAGCCGCTCCGGCTATTACAAGTGGAGAGGTCGGTCAAAAGAGGCTCCGCACGATCGTCAGGAGATCCTCGATCTTGTCAAAGAAATACACGAATCCCATCCGTCGCATGGATACCGCTGGGTACACGCTTACCTTGTCCGAAACAAGAAGATCACAGTATCCGCAGACTATATTCGCAAAGCATTTAAATTCCTCGGTATAGAATCCAAGACAAAACATAAGGTCCATCGCAACCCTCGTAAGGTCAAAGATCCATACCCAAACTTGATATTTTCAACGTGGGAGACGGTAGATAGACCGCGTCAGGTCATTGCCAGCGATATGACGGCGTTCTGGACATTGCTGCGGTACTGGGAACTCACGCTTTATTTCGATGTATATACCAAACAGATCCTCGGTCGTGGTATTAGTCCAAACCGTGGCTATTCGGGCACATATTATGATGGGCTTGATGAGGCATTAGATAAACTTGAAAGCACAGAAGAAGAGCCGACGATCATTCATACGGATCAAGGCAGCGTATATACGTCCTTCGAGTACAACAAAATCATCAAGGAACACAATATCGTCAGGTCGCTCTCGCGTGCCGGCAAGCCCACCGACAATCCTGTCAACGAATCCCTCAACGGCTGGATCAAAGAAGAACTATTCATGGACTTCGGTCTCTACAATGCCGAAGATGTGGTGGGGACAATAGATGCGTACATAGAATTCTACAATTCTGAGAGGCCATCATATTCACTTGGATATGACACTCCCGACAACTTCTATGCAAGGTTCATG
>JAISJM010000041.1 GCA_031261525.1 Eubacteriales Family XIII. Incertae Sedis bacterium | reverse complement strand
ATCCAAAAGTTGTGAAGCGTTTGAAAAAGGATTTTATCGATGCGCTCAATAACAACAATAAGTTCTCGCCGACTCTCTATATCACACTTGAAGAAGCAGTAATTGACGGGAAGATTGTGCTTTGGGTGCATATTCCTGTCGCTTCTCAGGTCGTCTGTTGCAATGGACGAATTTGGGATCGTGGCGAAGACGGTGATCATGATATTACCGATGCCATTCTTACAGTCGGCGAGCTGTACGCTAGAAAGTCGGGGCAGTTTACAGAGCGTAAGGTGTTCCCGTATGCAAGTGAAGAGGATTTGCGGGTTGGATGAGTTAATGCCTCGCGTCCGCATTATGGCAGACACAAAGATGCCTGGGCATCCGTGGAAAGACATGGACAACATGGAGATCATGCGGAGTGCCGGACTATATGAAGACAATCCGTATTCCAAAGAAAAGGGATTCAATCTTGCGGGCATTCTGCTGTTTGGGACAGACGAGACAATTTTGACCTGTTGCCCCGGCTATGTTACAGATTGCATTTTGCGTCGGGTGGATCTCGACCGCTACGATGACAGACTGATGATTCGCACAAATCTGATCGATGCATATAATCAGGCGATTCAGTTCATCAGAGAATATACGCCGGACCCATTTTACATCGAAGGCGTTCAGCGTGTTAGTGTCAGGGATAAAATTGCTCGCGAGTTGGTGAGTAATAGCTTGGATCATCGTGAATTCTCAACTACGAGAATCGCACGGATTATTATTGAAAAAGACCGTATTTATGCTGATAACTGGAGTCGTTCATCGCAGTCCGGAAAACTTGATCCAACGACATTTGTACCTGAGCCGAAGAATCCGCTCTTGGCACATTTTTTCGAGAATATCGGATATGCCGACCAACTTGGTTCCGGTGTGCGTAATCTCTACAAGTACACAGCGATATACACAAACGGCGGTGAGCCGGAGTTGGTCGAAGGCGACACATTCAAAGCGATAATACCGTTGCCAGATACAGTCACGCCAGAGGTGACAGAAAAGGTGACAGAAAAAGAGCTGGATGTGTTAAACTGCATTATAGATAATCCAGCAATTACATCAACGGAAATTGCTAAGTTGCTTCAGCTAAGTCGAAAAACGATATCCGTTCGAATAAAAACACTAAAAGCGAGCGGGATTATCAAACGCATAGGTTCTGATAAAAAAGGATACTGGGAGATTATCAACCAAGATTAGGAATGTTGCTGAATCTAATGGCAGTGTAAAAATTGGTAGAACGCAGTATAATGACTCTACCACGCACCTTGAAATTTTCATATCACCCAAGAGGTAACACCGCTGATGAACAAACCTCGCCAAACTCAACAAAAGTGATTACTTTGGCGAATTCTCTATACGCCGTGTAGAAAATTTAGCATCGCACGAAATCCCCAAAACTTCACGAAAACTAATGGTTTTGGGAATTCGCGAAAAGATAGATTCGCAGAATTTTCTGCTACTATTTTGCTACTAAAAACCGGCGAAAACCAGAATAATGGAAAAATTAGACACAAATGTGTATGCTGCAAACGTTGAAAAACCAGCATTTCTAACCCAGAATAATCTATCTGGGTCGAGTGGGAATAGATAATGCCAGATATCACATACACTCCTGCTGAAACGGCGGATCGGCAGCAACGATATAAAAATTGGCGTACAGCCTGATGTGGATAATAGACCATTTGAAGAAAATTCAAGATATTTCAGAAAGTCTCTGGTGAGAGCAAATTATTGGAATGGTGTCAGAAAGATAGATAAAAACATGCTTTTTCTCGAACTTTTTTTTGAAAATTTACTCATCGGCGGTACGCATGTATTGAAGAATCGTGAATTAAGCGTATTATGGAATGACAAGATGAGAGAAGTTTCACCTGGTGTGTATAGTGATGAAGCGAGTAAGACTGCAGATGCCGAAACAAATGATGATGTCACTGTAAATGTCACTGTAAAAATTCTGGAGCGAATGAAACTGAATAGCAAGATAACAGTCGACGAAATTGCAGAAGAACTCAGCATCAGCAGAAGAACAGTTCTACGACATATCAAACAATTAAGAGACCAAAATAAATTAACGAGGGATTGTTCGGACAAGACGGGACACTGGGTGGTGTTGTCTGATGAATAGATCCATTCCATAAGACGATAGATGCGCATGAATTGATAAAAAAGGTTTACACCATCAATACCGTTTATTTTTGGTCATCGCTTGATGTCGGTCTTACGGAGATTTGGCGAATCTTGCAACCTGATGGAGTGTTTGGGAACACAGTCTACTCAAAGGCGATGCTCGACAGTTTCCCTGTTACATAGAGCGGCTATGACGGGTAGCCCTCAATAACTTGATATGATTATTTCAATTGGCTATTGCGTAAAATATAAAAATGAAAGTAGATGGAGAAAAGAAAGATGTATATAGACGAAGACAAACACACGTATTTAGATAACGAGCAAGACAATTGGACAGAGAGTCCTGTGAAATACGACAAGTACGGCGAGCGCATCAAAGATTTTGATTTTGACGTCGAGGATTACCTGGGCATCGATTAAAAATAAGACTCTACCATTCCTTTGTTCGTATCTTTCCATGTCCCAGTGACGATGCCATTATGCAGTATCGTTGGGCGAAAGATGCCATTGCTAGCAATTGCTTTACTCATATGCGCAGGAGCGATTACAGCACTTCTGTCGGTGTATGCGATGAGATATTCATCAAAAGCGGGCAAATGGTGTATTTTTTCGCGCGTAATTTCATCTAGCTTCGACCAATCTGTTGCATTTTTTATATCCTGTAGACGATGATGAAAATAATAAGTCTGTGCACAGATATCTGTTGAGGTGATTTCGGCAGATATGATTTTGCCTTCTGTCATGGCAATTGCCTGCCGCGCATCACGAGTTGTCAGACCTGACCACCAGATAAAATCTTTCAATGTGGCGGGACCTCTGCTTGTAAAATATCGCATTGCCAGCATAGCGAGGGCTGTCTCTCTGTTAAATTGCTTTGTCATCGGGGCTCTTTCGCTTAGCAGGGCGTAAGTTTGCTTCATGCCACGACGTGCACCACTGCAAATCACGGCATCAAGCTCAGCTCTCATAAGCAAATGGGCAAGACGATAACCACTTGAATCAATTCCCGCATCCTCTAATACTTGTGCCAATTCCTCACGGAGAAGGTGAAAATCGCCACGCAATGCTTGTGTAAAGACAGCGTTGCTTTTTTCGAAATCAGACTCATTCAATCCCAAAGCGATATCGCGTGCATGGGTCTGCGCTTTAATTCTTGGCGCGGTCAGTTCCAATAACCATCGAATATCTTCTGCAGCAACCAAATGCCATGTCGGACGCAAGACATGCGTACGAACAAATTCACCGTCGTTAAATGCGGCTTC
Source organism: Eubacteriales Family XIII. Incertae Sedis bacterium (assembly GCA_031261525.1). Taxonomy (GTDB): domain Bacteria; phylum Bacillota; class Clostridia; order Peptostreptococcales; family Anaerovoracaceae; genus JAISJM01. Next base: position 42,550 of record JAISJM010000041.1, on the reverse strand, counting down.
AACTTCTTCATATGTGGAATTTGTATCATTTGCGACATTTGCCAAACGAATACAGGTTGCACAAATGGATGCCTTGTAGTCTTGCGCCTGCATTGCGCCCATCCACTGTACGACCTCTTTGGGGGTGGTGAGTTTTGATAAAATCAGCTGCTGATTCAATAATCGTAATTTTGGGATATCTTGAATGACCATTATATTTCCACTCCTTATTTGTATTGATTATATCTATAAAACAATTATAACATCAAATACAAAATCCTCATTGTATCATTATGAAAGATGATTTGTACACGGTGTCAGCCCGACACGTTCCTTTATGTTGTTATATTTCCACAAGTTTTACTTTGTGAATATAGCAAGATGTTCATATTATTCCTGCCATTATCATGTGACAATAACCGTAAAATTTGTTACTATTAAATAGTTGTGGTTTTTTATTATATTAGCTGTTAATTGGAGGATTTAGATTTGGTACATTCAAAAAGCATTGTTTCTCCCAAAGTAAGATGGGGGCTCATAATCGTGGCGGTAATCCTGCTGACGATTCCGAGTTTTCTTACAGAGCATGGAGGCGCAGAAGGTGAAACCTTGGGTAATTTACTCCCAATCTGGAGCATCATTCCATTTGTTGGCATGCTGCTCTCAATTGCATTATTTCCGTTATTTAAGCCAGATTGGTGGGAACATAACCTGTTCAATGTGGCGATTGCTTGGTCTCTCGTATTTTTGATTCCATTTGCAATTGGATTTGGACCTAGTGATGCGGGTCATGCCTTTTTTCACACGGTCGCGTTAGATTATCTACCATTCATTGTCCTATTACTCGGACTCTTCGCTGTTTCTGGCGGTATCGTTTTGAAGGGATCGCTTGCTGGTTCGACGAAAGTGAACTTAATTTTACTGATTGTAGGCATTATCATTGCCAGCTGGGTTGGTACAACGGGCGCATCCATGCTCATGATCAGACCAATTCTTAAGGCAAATGCTTGGCGTGAGAAGAAAGTGCACGTTGTCGTGTTTTTCATTTTCCTCGTATCCAATATTGGTGGCTGTTTGACACCACTTGGTGATCCACCACTTTTCTTAGGATTCCTAAGAGGCGTACCATTTTTCTGGACGATGAGACTTGCACCGATTTTGCTCTTCAATGTCGTGATATTGTTGATTGCATTTTTCTTTATCGATCGAAGCTTGTTGAAAAAAGAGCTTGCCGCAGGTAGAAAACCAATCGTAGATGAACCGCAAGAAAAGTTGCATGTAGAAGGACTTCACAATTTTATATTCCTCGCAATCATCGTTTGCGCCGTAATCCTTTCCGGCGCATTGACGGATACCTTTACAAATGCTGCTGGCGAGGCAACTGGAATCCCACTTCCCTATGGATTGGTGCTTCCAGGCAACAACGCAGTCCAGATGATACTCATTCTGATTGCAGGATTCCTATCCATCAAGACGACAAAAAAAGAGCTTCATGAAGCCAATAATTTCTCATGGGCACCCATTCAAGAAGTCGGCTGCCTCTTTATTGGTATTTTCATCACGATGATTCCAGCACTCGAAATCCTCAATGCGCGAGGTGGCGAACTCGGACTCACGAAGCCATGGCAATTCTTCTGGGCAACTGGTATCCTGTCATCCTTCCTTGATAACGCACCGACTTACCTTGTATTTATGACAACGGCAGGTTCTCTGAACACACCAGGTCTTGCAACAGCGGTCGGCAGCATTGCCGCACCACTATTGATTGCCATTTCCGCAGGTGCCGTATTCATGGGCGCAAATACCTACATCGGCAATGCGCCAAACTTTATGGTTCGTTCCATTGCAGAAGAAAATGGTGTGAAAATGCCAAGCTTTTTCGGCTATATGTGGTGGTCGCTACGTTTCTTGATTCCAGTGTTCATCCTTGATACGATTGTTTTTTTTGTGATTTTGCAGTAAAATGAAAGTTCACTGCACAGAAATCAATCATGAATATAAAAATAGTATATAGAAATTTCTAAATGAATCAAAACCTGCGTGAGTGAGATAACGCAGGTTTTACTCATTTCTGCAAAATTTATCAATGATATAGGTCTTGCCGATTTGTCTTGCTCCAATAACAATAAGTGGTTTTTCTGATTTTCCGCGTTTCCATGCATTTAGTTCCCCAAATATTTCCTCTTGCATTATAGATTTTCGTGTGTTAAGATTTAAATGTAAAAAACGGATAGTGATTGCGCAGCAAGCTAAACCTATTTACAAAAAGACATGCGTCACATGTTATTTTTGTAAATGGGTTTTTATTATTTTCTGGGGGAAACAATGATAATTGAGAAGATACTAAATAATAATGTTGTTGTTATTCATGATGAAAAAGGATTAGAACGAATCGTTATGGGGTGTGGTATCGCATTTCAAAAGAAGTGTGGCGATGCCGTGGATTCCTCAGCGATTGATAAGGTATTTCAATTGTCAAGTCAAGATGCCAATCATCATTTTCAGGAACTTATTGTTGATATTCCGATGGCACATTTAGAACTTGGCGAAGATATCATCACCTATGCAAAGAAGCATTTGGATGAAAAATTATTAAATGATTCTATCTATATCTCATTGGTCGATCACATTTATACGGCTGTCTGTCGGTATCGTGATGGTATTGCCATCAGCAATGCGTTGCTTTGGGATATCAGGAGATTTTATCCAGACGAATTTGCAATTGGTATGAAAGCATTGGAGATTATTGAGGACCGTATTGGTGTTCATTTGCCCGATGATGAAGCTGGATTTATCGCAATTCATTTTGTAAACGCGCGTATGGAAGAGGATATTAAAGATGTCTATGAAATCACGTCCGTCATGCAAGAGATTTCTTCCATCGTAAAGTATTTTTTCAATGTCAACTTTGACGAAGATTCGGTTTATTTTTATCGATTTATCACGCATCTGAAGTGGTTTGCGCAGCGACTTGTGCACCACAAGATTTATGCAGATCAACATGATGAGGATGATTTGCTCAATGTAATTAAAGTGAAGTATCAGAATTCTTATGAGTGTGTGAAGAAAATTGCTGTATTCATCTCAGAAAAATATAACTATGCCATATCAAATGAAGAAAAATTATACCTTACGATTCATATTGAACGTGTGATTTATAAGACGGAGCGATAGGCAATTACCAGAATGAATCTTAACGCTGATAGGGAAAGGAGGATAAGAAGCGATTAGCGATTATAAGGCATTTGACAGATGCAAATGTCAATAATATTGGATGGTGACATTAGGTTGGCCAAACCTTCAGATTTCGTATTTTTATGAAGTAATTAGAAAGATGGAGGAACGAACAAAATGAGTAAGTATGAACAATTAGCAAGAGATATTGTAACTGGCGTTGGTGGCAAAGGCAATATTAACAGTGTCGGGCACTGTATCACAAGGCTCCGATTTAAATTAAAGGATGAGAGCAAGGCTGATGATGAAGTTCTAAAAAAGATGGATGGCGTCGTCACGGTTATGAAAAGTGGCGGACAGTATCAAGTTGTAATCGGCAATCATGTCCCTCATGTATATGAGGAAGTTCTCGAAGTCTCTGGTATATCCGCGGACACACAAGGCGCAGAGGAACAAAAGAAAGTCGGCGCATTTAATCGTTTTATTGATATCATCAGTGGTTCTTTTCAACCATTTCTTGGTGCATTATGCGCGTCTGGTATGATCAAAGGATTGAATGCATTATTTCTATTCTTTGGATTATATACAGATGCAAGCGGTGTCAATATGATGCTTACCGTGATTGGCGATGCCATCTTTTATTTCCTACCCGTTGTATTGGGTTATACCTCTAGCAAAAAGCTTGGGCTGCACCCAATGATTGGAATTGTCATCGGTGCCGCACTTTGTTATCCAAGTATCCAACAATCCGCGCTGTCCGCGGGTGACGCTGTTGGTAGTCTTTTCGGAACAGACTATTTTACAACATTCCTTGGAATTCCACTTATTGCAAATAATTATACAGGTAGTGTTGTACCCGTCATCATGATTGTTGCATTTGCGGCGCAGATTCAGAAATTAGCCAAGAAAATTGTACCAGAACTTATTCAGACTTTCTTTGTCCCACTTATCGTACTATTGATTTCGCTCCCAATTGGTTTTCTTGTAATCGGTCCAGTTGTAACAATTCTTACAGGACTTATCGGAGGTGGATTTACTGCATTGTATTCATTTTCGCCACTTGTCCTATGTATTATACTGGGATTCTTTTGGCAAGTTCTTGTTATATTTGGTCTCCATTGGAGCGTCATTCCAATCGCAATCATGAATATAGGTATGAATGGATTTGATACCGTAATGGTCGGTATGTTCGGTGCCTCTTTTGCGCAGACAGCGGTTGTTGCTGCGATGTACTTCAAGTTGAAAGATAAAAAACTAAAATCATTGTGTATTCCTGCAATCATCTCAGGTATCTGCGGTGTCACCGAGCCCGCAATCTACGGCTTGACATTACCTAAGAAAAAACCTTTTATCTTCTCGATGATCGGTGGTGCTGTTGGTGGTATTGTCATGGGAATCATGGGTGTAAAGCTATATATGATGGGCGGTCTTGGCATCTTTGGTGTTGTGAGTTATATCACGCCGGATGGCGATGCTTCAGGTATGTATGTTTCCTTTATCTGTATTGCTGTATCTGCTATTGTTGGGTTCTTATTGACCTTTTTCTTCTGGAAAGATGATACAGCCGTGACTGTAAAAGAGGATGTACAAGCACCTTTACAAATCAAAAAAGAAGTTGTAAACAGTCCGATAAAAGGGGCAGTCATTCCATTATCTAAGATTAAAGATGCGGCATTTTCTCAAGGAACGCTCGGCAATGGACTCGCAATTGAACCAAGTGAAGGCAAGGTATTTGCACCATTTGATGGTACTGTTACGACTTTATTTCCTACAAGACACGCGATTGGTATCGTATCTGACAACGGCATGGAATTGCTCATACATATTGGTCTTGATACTGTCCAATTGAACGGTGAACATTTTACAGCCCACATTGTACAAGGTGACAAAGTCAAAAAAGGTCAGCTCCTTGTCACATTTGATATCGATGCAATCAAGAATGCTGGATATAGTTTGCAGACGCCTATCATCGTTGCAAATACATCTGATTATTTAGATATCATCGAGAGTCCAGCTGCGAAAGTGACAACGAACGACGAATTACTTACCGCTATCATTTAGGAGATAAAATGAAAAGGGAGGACCATGATATGGGATTAAGAAACGATTTTCTGTGGGGCGGTGCAACGGCTGCAAACCAATGTGAAGGCGGATATGATGAGGACGGACGAGGGCTTGCAAATGTCGACGTTGCCCCAGCCGGGGCAGATCGCATCTCCGTAATTACAGGCGAGATGAAGATGTATGATTTTGATAACCAGCATTTTTATCCTGCTAAAAAAGCAATTGATATGTATCACCATTATAAGGAAGATATAGCATTATTTGGAGAGATGGGGTTTAAGACTTATCGGTTATCAATTGCGTGGTCACGCATCTTTCCAAAAGGAGACGAAGCAGAGCCAAATGAAGCGGGTCTTCAGTTCTATGAAGATTTATTCAAAGAATGCCACAAATACGGTATTGAGCCACTTGTGACAATTACCCATTTTGATTGTCCAATGCATCTAATTGAAAAATATGGTGCATGGCGCAATCGAAAATTAGTAGGATTTTATGAGAACTTATGCAATGTTATCTTTCGGCGTTACAAAGGCATTGTGAAATATTGGCTTACATTCAATGAAATTAATATGATCTTGCATGCACCATTTATGGGTGCTGGGCTTTATTTTGAAGCGGGTGAAAATAAAGAGCAGACACAGTATACAGCTGCGCATCATGAACTTTTAGCAAGTGCAATTGCAACGAAGATTGCGCATGAAGTTGACCCCAATAATAAAGTCGGTTGTATGCTTGCTGCAGGAAGTACGTATCCTTATACATGTAATCCCAATGATGTATGGAAGGCAGCAGAAGCCAATCGAGAAGCTTATTTCTTCATCGATGTACAATCTCGTGGCAGGTACCCCGCCTATGCGTTGAAAGCTCTTGCGCGCAAAGGCATAACGATTCCATTTATGGATGGAGACGCGGAACTATTGGCAGCTCATACGGTCGATTTTATTTCATTTTCATATTATTCTTCAAGGTGCACGAGTGCAGATCCAGAAATGAGTGGAAATACAGAAGGCAATATCTTTGCATCGCTGAAGAACCCCTATCTCGATGCAAGTGAATGGGGCTGGCAAATTGATCCGCTTGGGCTTCGTATCACGATGAATGAACTCTATGACCGATATGAAAAGCCGCTTTTTATCGTTGAAAATGGTCTTGGGGCAATAGATACACCAGATGAAAATGGATATGTCGCGGATGATTATCGTATCGATTACATGCGTGCACATATACAAGCGATGAAAGATGCCGTTGAATTGGATGGTGTCGACTTGCTTGGATATACGATGTGGGGTCCCATTGATCTTGTCAGTGCGGGGACGGGTGAGATGAAAAAGCGCTATGGATTTATCTATGTCGATCGTGATAATGAGGGCAATGGCACGCTGAGGCGTTCAAAGAAGAAAAGTTTTGAATGGTATAAAGCGGTGATTGCGAGCAACGGAGAGATCCTAGAAAATCTGTAATGTGAGGATGTAGAATGTTTACAATTGAAGGAATAAGTGTATTTCAAGGCATTGCCATCGGACCCATTCATTATTTTGGGAAATCTGACAGTGCACCAGAGAAATATGAGATAGAGAATATTGAAGACGAAATTGCACGCTATGAAGTAGCGAAAGCGGCAGCAAAAGAGCAGCTGGAAGGAATTTATGATAAAGCACTTATCGAAGTAGGCGAAGAGCATGCATTCATCTTTGAGATTCATCAGATGATGCTTGACGATCCAGACTACAATGATTCAATCATTGAAAATATCACGACAAGGAAGGTAAACGCCGAATATGCGGTGACGGAGACTGAAAATGCATTCGCCGAACTATTTGCAAGCATGGACGATCCCTATATGCAAGGTCGCGCCGCAGATATCCACGATATCAGTTCACGGATTGTCTCGATTTTAAGTCCAGAGATGGACAATTCGGTAAGGCTTGGTAGCCCTGCAATCCTTGTTGCGGAGGACTTTGCTCCGTCTGAAACCGTGCAGCTCGACAAGAAGAATTTGCTTGCATTTGCAACGATTGAAGGTTCTGTCACTTCTCATACGGCGATACTCGCGCGTACAATGGGAATCCCTGCAATTGTCAAAGTAGGGGTATCACTTTCATCAGATTTAAACGGCAAGGACGCGATTCTTGATGGTTTCACAGGCTTATTGTATATAGAACCTGATGAAGAGACTATCGCAGCAATGCTTGCGAAAAAGAAAGAGCATGAAGTACATCTCAAGAAATTAGACGAACTAAAAGGCAAGGAAAATATCACCAAAGATGGGCGTAAGATTCATATCTACGCCAATGCTGGCAATCTGAATGACTTAGAATCCGTTGTGGAAAACGATGCAGGTGGGATTGGACTCTTTCGAAGCGAGTTTCTCTATATGGAGTCTCAGACCTATCCTACGGAAGATGCGCAGTTTGAAGTCTACAAGAAGATGGCGCAGACGATGGGTGACAAGCGTACGATTATTCGGACACTCGATATCGGAGCGGACAAGCAAGCGGCGTATTTTGAGCTCGCACCAGAGGAGAATCCTGCGCTAGGTTTGCGCGGGATACGAATTTGTCTTACGCGCCCAGAGGTCTTTAAGACACAATTAAGAGCGTTATTTCGGGCAGCCGTCTATGGCAACATTTGCATCATGTTCCCTATGATTATCTCGGTTGGTGAGATTGAAGAAATCTATAGTTATATCGATGAAGTCAAGGCGGAGCTTCGCGAAGAGGGACAACTGTTCCGGGAAGATGTGGAGACGGGTATCATGATTGAGACGCCCGCATCCGTCTTCTTAGCGCCAGAGTTTGCAACGCTTGTGGATTTCTTTAGCATCGGTACGAATGATTTGACGCAGTATACACTCGCGCTTGATCGGCAGAATAACTCGCTCGGTAAGTTCTACGATCCAGCGCATCCATCAGTGCTCAGAGCAATCAAGATGGCAGCGGATGCCGCACATGCGGAAGGAAAGTGGATTGGAATCTGCGGGGAACTTGGCGCGAATTTGGAACTTACAGAGACATTTTTGAAGATGGGGATTGACGAGTTGTCTGTCTCACCTGCTAGTATCTTGCCACTACGCGATAAGGTACGCAGTCTCTAATTTAAAAAGTATCATCACAATTGTTTATGATTGCCAGTGGAATCTAGGTATATTTATATGGATTCCACTGGTGATTTTTTATTTATTACAAGCTAGATTCCCAAAAGGGATTTAGAATAATCTCATTAAGTCGCGAAAAGTGTTAATATTCTTTGCATATATGTCGCGAAAAGTGTATACTTATGGTGTAAATAACTCGGGAAAAGTGTAATTGCCAGCATATGGAGATGACAGGTGTATAGAAAAGCAATCCAAGAGCTAAAAACATGGAAGCGAAAAGCTGATCGCAAACCGCTTATGATTTATGGCGCTCGCCAAGTAGGTAAGACATGGTTAATAAAAGAATTTGGAAAATCCGAATATGCGAATGTCGCTTACATCATGATGGCGGACAATCCACGTATGCAAAATCTATTTGATGGTAATTCTGATGCGAAGAGCATCATCAGTGGGCTTGAAGCAGAGGCGGGATTTGGTTTCAACACAGAGGATACGCTCATCATACTTGACGAGATACAGGAAGTTCCAAAGGCTATTTCTGCTTTGAAATATTTATTTGAGCAGACGCCCGAATATTATATTGCATGTGCAGGTTCCCTGCTTGGCGTGGCGATTAATCAGGAAATTTCATTCCCAGTAGGTAAAGTGAACGCCTTGTACATGTATCCGATGGATTTTGAGGAGTTTGTGCAAGCAATTAAATCTAAAAAATTTGCAGAACTCTTATCTACGGATACAGATAAGAAGAATCGTGAGCCGTTTCATGAGGAACTAAACAATCTTCTGCGTAACTATTTTTTGATAGGCGGTATGCCGGAAGTGGTACAATGTTTTGCGAATGATGGCAATTATTTTGAAGTAAGAGCCATTCAGAAACAGATTCTTTCGGATTATGAACATGATTTTGCAAAACATGCTCCTCGAAATATTGTTCCGAGGATTCAGATGGTATTTCATTCGATACCATCACAACTTGCAAAAGAGAATAAGAAATTCATTTATGGGGTTATAAAAAAGGGTGCGCGTGCTAAAGAATTTGAACTTGCGATACAGTGGTTGATGGATGCAGGCATACTTCACAAGATCCCGCGTGTAAATGTGACACACTATCCACTGAAGCACTATGAAGATTTAAGTGCATTTAAGTTGTTTTTTGTTGATGTTGGATTACTTGGTGCAATGAGTGATGTTGAACCGAGAATTGTCCTTGAAAAGAACAATGTATTTGTAGAATATAAAGGCGCAATGACAGAGCAGTATGTCGCGCAGCAGTTGATTGCGACGAAACATATCCTCTATTATTACAGTAGCGATGATGCAAAATCAGAACTAGATTTTATTATTGAAGAAAACGGTGCGGTAATACCGATCGAAGTGAAATCAGCGGAGAGCCTGACAAGTAAAAGCCTAAAGCTCCTTGTCGAAAAATATAAGATAGAGCATGCTGTTAAATATTCACTTCTACCAGAGATACAAAATGACATTGTTCGGAATGTTCCGCTATACTTATCGATTTAGGCGATAACTTCGGATGTTCAAAAGATGAATATGCGATTGGTAAATCACATCGTGTTGTTGCGTTTCATTAGCAATAAATAATCTTGGAATTATTTCTAATTCGATCCGCTGTATCTGAATCGGTACTTACTTGTGATTTATTGGTAATCAATGTAGATATATCGCTCCAGTCACAAAATTTAAAAAGGCTTGTCTTTTGAAATTAGGTAAAGTTCATCGCGAATTTATCTGTGTACTTGCATCTCAACCCCAAAATCACATTTTTTTGATTGAGATGTCGACTTGGTGACAAAATTCATGGCGATTAAGCTGTTTTGAGGCTATTTAATGTCACCAAGTCGACATCTCACTTCATATTGTTGATGTTTTCGACAATTATGTCCATCTGGGCATTATGCTTTTTTCGCCCTTTGTATCTTTTTCCGCATCAGTTTTGTGTCTCCTTATGCTCATCAGATGTGTTCACTGATGCTGATATTTCAACATTCTTTTTCTGAGCTGTTTTACGATTTCGGTGTGAATGGCGTACGAGTCGGATTATGATCCATACGATTCCGCCGATTACTGCTAGGAGGATTAGGATTGGGATGGCGCCTACGAAACCAACGAAGAAATTGCCGAGAAATACTTTTACATTATGCACGGACATTAAAAAGGCATTTCCTGCGCGATCTCCAAGGGGCTTGCCGTCAGCGCCAATGGTATCAGGGGTGATTTGTTCTTCTAAATTTACGTCTATCGTTGCAAAATCAACTAATTGATCTAGTTTGCGTTTTTCGCCTTGATATTGGTCGAGTTCATATAAGACAGTTGAAAGTTCATTATCAAACTGTACGATTTCTTTCGCGCTGGTGGCTTTTTCGATGTATTCAAGGAGCCGCGTTTTGCGCATCTCTAAAAGCTCGATGTGTGCTTCTGTGTCAAAGTATTGTGATGTGATATCCTCCGAAGATAGGCTCTTGTTTGATACTTCACCAATTTCTTCTAGGTCATGCATGAACGAATCGTATTTTCCGACAGGTATTTTCAGGGAAAGAGAGGAACTGCGTGCGTTGTTATAGCGGTCTGTGGCTGGTGGTGTGTAACTGTCTTCGGATGCGATGTAGCCTTTGGATTCTTTTAGAAGTTTGGTGATTGCCGAATAGTCTTCGTCAAAATTTTTCGTACTGATTATAAATGTTGCACGAAAGGTAATCTTGCGATTGGAGTTCAGTGCATTTTCAGACTGACTATTGTTGCTCGATTCGGTATCGCCAACTGCCGTCCCTGCCACGGATGGGGCACTATCTGCAGAAACATCTTCAGGTGCTGTGCTATCAGTCATATCATTTTCGTATGATCCTGTATCGGTATCTTCTATAGATTTGTTTTCACTGGAGGATGCGCCACCATTAGGAGTGGACGCCCCACATGAAGTGAATATCGTGAACAGTAGTGATACCAGCATCATTGCAATTACTGCTGTGAATATTTTTTTACGCCTTTTCATTTTTACGCCTCATTTCAATTCAATTCAATTCAATTTCTACAATGTTTTTGTAGCATTTACATATATAAGAGTATAAAATTATGAAGAAAGGTGCAATACTATTGAAAATTTTCTTAAAAATTCGCATTATGACATTGTGTTCATTAATATGATAGTGAGACAAGAGAAGGTGGGAACGATATGGGATTTGTATCAAAGACAACGAAAAACTTGCTTTTCGTCTGTACGGGGAATCGCGACAGAAGTCCGACTGCGGCATATCTTTACAAATCGAACAAACGATTTGATGTAAAATCTGCGGGTACGATGCAAAGCGCAAAGGTTCATTTAGATGAAAATTTAATCAAATGGGCTGACATTATCCTCGTGATGGAGTCCCACCACGAGACATATATCCGCGAGCAGTGGTCTGAAATCCTCACAGATAAAAAGCTGTTTTGCTTAGATATTCCAGACGATTACGAGTGTATGAGTCCGCAACTTATAAATCTAATTCGCGGTCGTATGGAAGTTTTATTCCATAAAGGTGAAATCTAATGCAAATTAAGAAATACAATCAATATGGAAAATGGCATGAATTCAAGAGCATCGCAATTAGCACCTGCTTTGTGCATTCATTACATACAGAAAATACAACATATATTGGCGCAAGTTTGATTCCGTTTGCAATTCGACTACTACAATGCTGTGCCTTTCGTGGGAATTGTTAATTTCGAAGTATCAACGCCCTCAAGGTTCAGCAATTTTATCTTTTTTTCAATTCCACCTGCATAGCCCGTTAGGCTGCTATTTGTGCCTACCACGCGGTGGCAAGGTACGATAATCGAAATGGGGTTGTGCCCGACAGCACCGCCAACGGCTTGTGCCGACATTTTCGAAAGATTGTTTTGTGCTACCAATTGCCTCGCAATGTCGCCATAGGTGATGACCTCGCCGTAGGGAATCTCGCTGAGAATTTTCCATACATCCATTCGAAATTTACTTCCCTTTAATGAAATGGGCGGCATGAATCCTGGATTTTCGCCACGAAAATAACAATCTAGCCATGCTTGGGCACTATGAAAAATTGGTAGCGAAGTATTTCCTTGCTTAAAACATTGCAATGTTTCTGCAAAATATTTTTGACCATGAAACCAAAGGCCAATGAGACTGTCTCCATCACTTGCGAGTGTAATCACGCCAAGTGGCGAATGATATTCATGGATATATTGCATCTGATTCTCCTTGTTATCTTGAAATAAACTTTCGAAATGCCGTTGGTAGTGCGTAGGTCTCCGTCAATTCCTGCGGTGTAACCCATATGAAATCAGCATCAGTATCTGTATTATCATCTGTATTATCACCTGCACTGCTTGTATCTGTACGATCAACACCAATATTAACATCTGAATCGGTACTGTCTGTATCTACACTGCCTGTATCTGCGCTATCTGCGCCATCTGCCAAGTTCCCGCATTCGACAAAGCAGCTTTGCATATGCCAGCGGATATGCGTAAATACATGGGTATGACTTGGTCCCGTCGCAATTGCGATTGGTGACAGATTGTGTTCGTCTGCCCATATTTTCACGCCACGTTCCGTTACATGTCCTTCCAGATTTGGAAGTTCCCACATCCCTGCGAGAAGCCCTTTATCTGGGCGACGGTGAATGGCGATGTTACCTTCGCGAAATAGAATCAATACCGTAAGTTCTTCATCGCGCTTTGCTTTTTTATCGTTGCGAACGGGCAATTGCATCACTGTATCATGGAAAAATGCGCGGCAGCAATCCTGCAACGGGCATTGATTGCACATTGGCACACCATTTGGAATACACACCGTTGCACCGAGCTCCATAATGGCTTGTGTCAATGTACCGCACAGATGCGGTTGGTCAGACTGGTTCGTGTCAGACTGGTTTGTGTTAGACTTTCCATGGGCGACATCGTCTTTACAAAAAAACGAATCTTCTGCTAATAAAGCTTTGTATACCCCAACAAGTGCGTTATCCACTTTCTGTTTTGTCTTCACCTGATCGACCGATTCCGTAATCTCAAGGAACCGCGCGAAGACGCGAAGGACATTGCCATCGATTGCTGGATAAGGAAGATTGAAGCAAATGGACGAAATCGCACCCGCGGTATAGGGCCCGATGCCAGGCAATTTGCGAATCGCATCATAAGTCTTTGGGAACATGCCATCAAAATCAGTAACAATCATCTTTGCGGTTTTTTGTAGATTCCGTGCACGACGATAGTATCCCAGACCCTCCCATAATTTCATCAGTTCGTCTTCGTTGACATTTGCAAGGTCTTCTATCGTGGGCAAACGTTTTAAGAATCGCTCGTAATAGGGAATGACGGTGAGCGCACGCGTCTGCTGTAGCATGATTTCGGAAAGCCAGATGTGATAGGGATTGATGTCCTGCCGCCACGGAAGTTCGCGTGCATGGTGTGCATACCAATGGAGAAGTTTTGTGGTGATTGATTTGTCTATTGTATATTTTATATCATTTGCGTAATTATCATTCATCTCTTTATTATTCATCTTTCTATTATAATGGATATCGGGATAATAATCATCACATTCTCTAAATAGTATAATCGGCACCTTTATGATATAATATTCAACGGTAATATTAGACTAATGTGACAAATGAGTAAAGGGGTGGCTATGAATGAAAAACCAATATATAATAGGGTGCTGTTAAAGGTAAGTGGCGAAGCTTTGGCTGATTCGACGGGGAAAGGTATTGATGATGCGATGACGGCAAGTGTCGCGCAGGAAGTGAAGGATGCCTTGGCACTTGGCGTGGAAGTTGCAATCGTTGTCGGTGGTGGCAATTTCTGGCGAGGTCGTACGAGCGAGAATATGAACCGTGCAACGGCAGATTATATGGGCATGTTGGCGACGGTTATGAATGCGCTTGCACTTCAAGAAGCCTTTGAGGCTGAAGGCATTCCAACGAGGGTGCTCAGCGCAATTGCAATGACACAGGTTGCGGAGACATACACAAGACGCAAAGCGGTGGCGCATCTCGATGAGGGTAAAGTCGTAATCTTTGCAGCAGGCAGTGGTAGCCCCTTTTTCTCTACAGACACTGCTGCAGCATTGAGAGCCTGCGAGATTGAGGCGGATGTGATATTGCTTGCCAAGAAGATTGATGCGGTTTACTCTGATGATCCTGAGAAGAACCCAGATGCCGAGAGATACGATGTGTTGACATTTTCAGATATTCTTGAAAAGGAACTTGGCGTCATGGATTCGACCGCAGCATCGCTTTGCAGAGACAACGATGTCAATATTCATGTGTTTGCATTGAAGGAAAAAGGCAATGTCCGCAAGGCGTTATTAGGCGAGAAAATCGGTACAATTATTACAAAATAATGAGGAGGAAGTTATGGATATTCAACAGAAATTAGACGAAAAACTAGAAAAGACAATCAATGTACTCAAGGAGAACCTCAACACCGTTCGTGCAGGTAGAGCCAATCCTGGAATTCTCGACAAAGTTGTCGTAGAGTATTATGGTTCACCAACACCACTAAAAGGGGTTGCAAATGTCTCCGTTCCGGATCCAAGAACCATTCTGATTGCACCATTTGATGCGAGCATTGTACACGATATTGAGAAGGCAATCAATGAAGCCAATATTGGACTTGCGCCATCCAACGATGGAAAGGTCATTCGAATTGGCGTGCCTGAGCTTACGGAAGATAGACGTAAAGAGCTCGCAAAGGGCGTTAAGAAATATGGCGAAGAATCAAAGGTTGCGCTAAGAAACGAGCGTCGCGATGCCAATGACCATCTCAAGAAGCAGGAAAAAGCTGGCGAATTGACGGAAGACGATTTGGCAACAGAAGAAAAAATCGTCCAGAAGAAGATTGACGATGCTGTCAAAAAAGTTGAGAAAATCATTGCTGATAAAGAAAAAGAAATTTTGGAAGTATAGTTAGGGTGAATTATGAACGAAATGAATAGCACCGCTGTGCTTCCGCGCCATGTCGCTGTCGTTATGGATGGCAATGGGCGTTGGGCGGAGAAGCGTGGTCTTGCAAAGCTTGCTGGTCATGAGGCTGGCGGCGATGCCTTGAAGAAAATCGTTCGAAGAAGTGGGCAGTTACATATTGACCATCTTACAATTTATGCATTTTCCACCGAAAATTGGAAGCGTACGGAGGAAGAGGTCAATGGTATCTTCTCGCTTATTGGCGTGTTTATGGTTCGGGAGCTTGAAGAGCTTCATGCAGAGGGTGTCGTTGTCAACGTGATTGGCGACTATAAGGCACTTCCGCAAGAAGCTGTGGCCAATCTGGAACACGCGATGGCTGTCACAAAAGATAATGATGGACTACACCTGAATATTGCGATTAATTATGGTAGTAGGGCAGAGATTCTCATGGCAGCGCGTCAGATTGCGGAAGATGTTGCTGCCGGCAAGCTCAGTAGCGATGACATCCGTAATCTTACCGATGAGGACTTCACGGCGCGTCTTTATACGAAAGATATGCCAGATCCTGATTTGGTCATTCGTACAAGTGGTGAGATGCGTCTGAGCAATTATCTGTTGTGGCAGAGTGCATATTCTGAGTTTTATTTTACGGATATTTTGTGGCCTGATTTTGACGAAGATGCGTATGATGCGGCGCTCGCTACCTTTAAAGGACGAAAGCGCAGATTCGGCGGTAGATAAGAAGATAGAAAGATAAGGCAGAAAGTAGGTTTGCTAGTATATGAAGACTAGAGTTGTTTCTGGGTTGCTGATGCTCCCACTGCTCGTATTGATTGCGATAGGCGGTGAGGTTATCAACCTCATGTGCTTTCTTATCGCGCTCATCGGCGTGCGGGAATTTTATAATGCATTTAAACATAAAGATGTAAAACCATCGATGACGATTGCGTCCGTGTGTGTATTCTTACTTTTTATTGTGCCTGGGCACATTGCGGCATATACACAACGCGCAGGGGATTCGTTTGCATTTATCGTTATGTGGGTGATGCTTGTCATGATTTTAAGCATGCTGTATATGTTCAATATCAAGGAGCGGAAGCTTGAAGATGGTATTGTGACAGCGTTTGGCCTTATTTATGTAGCATTCTTTGCTTATCATGTTGTGTTACTCGATACGCTCAGTAGACAGATATTCCATTCAGATTTATTCAGCTTTCACATTGCAGGTCACGCGTATTCAATTGTTGGACCGTATTCGATTGTGTGGCTTGTCATTTTTTGTGCATTTGGGACAGATGTCTTTGCGTATTTTACAGGTTATCTGTTTGGAAAACATAAATTGTGTAAGACGATTAGCCCCAAAAAGACGGTGGAGGGTGCAGTCGGTGGTGTGATTGGTGCGACTGTTTTGTGTAGTGCCTATGCCTATATCTTCATGCGCGAATACATCGTCTATGTCGTCATCATGGCGGTGGCAGGAAGTATTTTCTCACAATTAGGTGATTTGAGTGCATCCATCTTCAAACGAAAGCTTGAGATTAAAGACTATGGTGATTTGATTCCAGGTCACGGTGGTGTCTTAGATCGCTTTGATTCTGTGTTGTTTGCAGCACCATTTATGTATTATTTAGCATATATACTTTGGTAAAATTCTACTCGAATTCTACTGCCAAAGAAAGAGGGGCAAATGCAGAAATTAATTACAATACTCGGATCCACGGGTTCTATCGGTACACAGACGCTCGACATTGTGAGACGTAATCCCGATACATACCGTGTGGAGGTGCTCACTTGTGGTAAGCGTATTGATATTCTACGGGCACAGATTTTGGAATTTCTACCAAGATTGGTTGTCGTGTCAAGTGAGATCGATGCGGATACTTTGAGAAATGAATTTGAGAATCTTGAAGTTTATTCAGGTTCGGATGGTTTGCTCGAAGCTGCGACTCAGCAAGTTGATATTTTTGTCAATGCGCTTGTCGGTATTGCGGGGCTTGAACCAACGGTCACAGCAATTACTTCGGGCAACAAATATATCGCACTTGCCAACAAGGAGACGCTTGTTACAGGTGGCAGGCTTGTGATGGACTTGGCGAAGCGTGCTGGGGCGGAAATGATTCCGATTGACAGCGAGCACAGTGCCATTTGGCAAGCGATGTCTGCGGGCAGTAAAGACGAAGTCGACAAGATTATTTTGACTGCGAGTGGTGGTCCTTTTTTCGGTCTTACTCGAGATGAGCTCAAAGATAAGACGCCTGCCCAAGCGTTAAAGCATCCAAATTGGGATATGGGTAGTAAGATTAGTATCGACTCTGCAACGATGATGAACAAAGGCTTTGAAGTCATTGAGGCACGTTGGCTTTTCGACTTGCAGACGGATCAGATTGACGTTGTCGTTCATAAGGAAAGCATCATTCATTCGATGGTCGCCTACCGTGATGGTAGTGTGATTGCGCAGATGGGGGCGCCTGATATGCGTGTGCCGATTAGTTATGCGGTATCTGGCGAGAAGCGCGATCCAACTGGTGCCAGCGCGATGGATTTGATAAAACTAGGAACGTTGACATTTGCGGAGCCTGACCTCGAGACTTTTAAATGCCTCGACTATGCATATAAAGTCCTCAAAGAGGGAAGTGATTCTGCGCCAGTTGTGCTCAATGCAGCCAACGAGGTTTTGGTTGAATTATATCTTCAGGGTAGAATCGGATTTCTTGATATTCAGGATACGATTGGTAAGATTTTAGATGAACATGAACCGAAAATGTTTCATCACTTTGAGGAAATCTGGCAAATGGATGAAATTGCGCGTGCGCAGACGAGACAGATCATTGCAGAAAGGTGATATCAAGTACGTCTGTAATATTGTTGTAACATTTGGGTTTAAGTTTTGTTAAGTTTAATAATGTTAGAATTATTTGATAAGTTAAGATACGCGTAAAGGGGATTTGGAGAGTATGGCAGATAATTCAAGATATAGAAGCAATAAACCGTGGTTTGATTTAAAAGAATTCAAGGATTACGATGATTTCGTAGCAAATTACAAGATTGATAGACCTGAAAATTTCAACTTTGCATTTGATTGCATGGACGAACTTGCGAAAGAAGATCCTGACAAGACCGCGATGGTATGGGTCAATGATACGGGTGACAAGCATATCTATACATTTGGAGAATTGAAGCTATTGTCAGATGCTGCTGCGAGGTATTTCCAGTCGATTGGAATTGGGCAACAGGATCGCGTGATGTTGATTCTGAGAAGACGCGCGGAGTATTGGATTTGTATTCTAGCACTCATGAAAATCGGTGCAGTTGCAATTCCCGCTACGCACCATCTCACAATGCATGATATCGAGTTCAGAAACAATGCAGCGGGGGTAGCTGCGATTGTTACAACCGATGATGAGTATCTGCTGGAGCATATCAAGGATAGCAAGAAAAATTCGCCATCGCTCAGGCATATCATAAGAATTGGCAAAGATGACATTGCGGACAAGGAAAAACTGGTTGGCTTTGACAATCTGACAGAGGGGATTGCCGCCCATATGCTAGATGCCGATTCAGCTTCAGTGGATTCTAATTCCAGTCAGACAGAAATCAGTGCTTTCGAGCGTGTCACAAAAAATGAAGACATGATGTTGCTCTATTTTACATCTGGTACCACAGGCATGCCGAAGATGGTTGCACATAACTATCTATATCCACTGGGTCACATTACAACCGCAAAATATTGGCACAATTTACATCCAGGAAGTCTGCATTTGACACTTTCAGATACGGGCTGGGCGAAGGCTGCATGGGGTAAGATTTACGGTCAGTGGCTCTGCAAGGCTGCAATCATGGTCTATGAACATGATCAGATGAAGCCGTCAAGACTTCTCAAAGTCATGGCAGACAATAAGGTGACTTCATTCTGTGCGCCACCAACGGTTTATCGTGTGCTGATCAATACGGATTTCAAAAAATATGATTTGTCCGCGTTAGAATATGCAACATCTGCGGGTGAGCCGCTCAATGAGGATGTTTTCAATAAATTCAAAGACCTTACAGGCTTGGAAATCTACGAAGCTTATGGACAGACGGAATCAACGCCGATGGTACTGACCTCAAAATATTCGAAGCCAGTTCCAGGTTCGATTGGGCTAATCAATCCGTTCTATGATCTTCGGTTCCTTGACGACGACTGCAATGAAGTTGAAGTCGGACAGGAAGGTGAGATGTGTATCAACTGTAAGCCAGGTGACATGGGCGTGTTCATGGGTTATTTTGAAAATGACGAAATGACCGCCGAAGCATGGCGTGGCGGCTTCTATCATACAGGAGATCTCGCTGTCCAAGATGAAACAGGTCATATCTGGTTTGTGGGTAGAAGTGACGATATTATCAAGAGTGCAGGCTATCGTATCGGACCATTTGAAGTTGAGAGTGTGGTACAAGAACATGATTCTGTTCTAGAATGTGCTGTAACAGGCGTTCCAGACCCACTTAGAGGTCAGAATATAAAAGTAAGCATCATCCTCAACGAAGGCTGGGAACCAAATGACCAGCTAAAAAAGGAAATCAAACGCTACGTGAAAGCCAATGCTGCCGCGTACAAGATTCCGCGTGTCATTGAATTTGTAGACGAACTGCCCAAGACGATTTCAGGAAAAGTGCGTCGTACAGAGATCCGCAAGAGTACAGTATAGCAAGGAGTTCAATTGGTATTAACCATTATCATCAGCATCATTATCTTTGGAATATTGATTTTCATCCACGAGTTTGGTCATTTTATTACGGCCAAACTCTTTAAAGTGCGCGTCAATGAATTCGCACTTGGTATGGGACCCAAAATCTGGGGTATCAAAAAAGGTGACACGCAATATAGCTTGCGTGCATTGCCAATCGGCGGTTATTGTGCGATGGAAGGTGAGGACGCTGCGGGCAGTGGCATGACGCCTACAGATGGCGCGGACGATGACATGGACGTCAATTCTTCTGCAACATCAGTATTATCTTCCGCAGCATTATCCTCTGCATCCGCTGCTTCAGTCTCCTTTCAAGATAAGCCATACTATCAACGAGCAATCATCTTATTTGCAGGCAGTTTCATGAATCTGCTCTTCGCATATCTGATTATGTTTGCGCTCGTTTTATACTATATGGTGGTATCAGGGAAGTATGACATCGGTTTCTTGTTCATGCGTCCAATCGAGATTATTGGTGAGATGGCGCGATTCATGTACGAGTTCATCGGGCAGCTTTTCGTTGGAAAAGCGCCAATGGATGATTTATCGGGTCCTGTCGGTATCGTCCAAGCAGTGGGCGAATCTACCAAAACTGGTGTATCTGGCGTATCCTTCCTAGCTGCAATCATCAGTCTGAACTTAGCTGTCATGAATTTGTTACCATTTCCCGCGCTAGATGGTGGTCGATTGGTATTTTTACTAATAAACAAAATTACAGGCAATCGTGTCGGAGCTAAAGTCGAAAGCATGTTTCATGTGGTCGGAATGGCGTTGTTGTTCATGCTCATGATTTATGTAACATTTAATGATGTTCTGAAGATGTAACAAGAAGATTTAGCAAGTCTGAAGGTTTAACAAATAGGAGGCAATATGTCATCAAGAAGTGTGATGTGTGGAGAGGTCAAAATAGGCGGTGGTGGAAAGATTCCAGTCCAATCGATGACCAATGTCCATACAGAAGATGTATATGCAGTGAATCGCCAGATATGGCAACTGGCTGAGGCGGGTTGTGATATCGTCAGAGTGGCTGTGCCTACCGAAGAGGCGGCAAGAGCAATCTCCAAAATCAAAGAGAATTCGCCACTTCCCATTGTTGCGGATATTCATTTTGACTATAAACTTGCAATTCTTGCGATTGAACATGGTGCAGATAAAATCAGAATTAACCCAGGCAATATCGGTAGCGATAATCGCATCAAAGCCGTTGTAGATAAAGCGAAAGAAGCAGGAATTCCCATCCGAATTGGTGTCAATTCTGGTTCAGTAGAGAAAGAATTGATTGCAAAATATGGTGGTCCAACGCCAGAAGCGCTTGTCGAAAGTGCGGTAAAGAAAATCGAACTCATCGAGTCGATGGACTTTGATAATCTTGTTTTATCCATCAAGTCCTCAGACATCAAGACAAATACAGCAGTACATCGCTTGATTAAGGAGAAGACAGATGTGCCACTGCATATCGGTATTACGGAAGCCGGCGTCGGTGAGATGGCAGTCATTAAGTCTGCGATTGGCATTGGAAGTCTGCTTATGGATGGTATCGGTGATACCATTCGGGTAAGTCTTACGGGAGATCCTGTCAATGAGATTTATGCAGCTTATGATATCCTAAGAGCCTGCGACAGACTTGGCGGTGCAATCAATATTATATCCTGCCCGACATGTGGCAGATGCAAAGTGAATCTATTGAAAGTTGCAAGTGATGTATCGGATGCAATCAAACCACTTGAAAAGCAGCGAATCAAGACAGTCCAAAATCACAAGTTAGAATCTCATACATTCAATGTCGCAATCATGGGCTGCGCTGTAAATGGACCTGGCGAAGCAAAACATGCGGATCTTGGTATCGCCTGTGGTGATGGCAATGCCGTATTGTTTCGTAAAGGTGAGATTATTGAAACCATTCGTATTGAAGATGCACCGAAGGTATTGATATCAAATATTGTAAAATTAATGTAACCAAATTACAATTTATCGTAACTTATATAAAAGTTCAATATCTTATGGTATACTTTCCGTATGAAAATCGCGTATAATGATAACAACTGCATATCTATAGTCAGGAACAAGTCCATGGCGATTGACAAGGTCGCACATAATAAGCGGCATGGTTTCACGATTGTTGAATTGATGGTTGTCATGGTGATCATTGTCCTACTTTTGGCTTTTTTGTTCCCATTTCTTATGGGATATATTAATGACGCTCGAGAGACAGCGGCTATGAGTGAAGCAAGAAGTGTCTATGGCGCACTCAATCTTATGATTGTTGAGGGTGCTGAAGATGGAACGGTTCAGGAACTTTTTGACAGCACTAACCCGCACAATGTGATGCTGACAGAAAAAGGGGAGGCTCTTTTGGAGGATCATACAGATATTTTAACAGATAAGGTTGGCTACATAAAAATCGGAAATCTGAATCGACTGGAGGCGTTTATATATATAACAAAAAACAATGCGACAGTTGCCTATATCAATGGCAAATATGAAATACTGAGTGTATAAGTTATTATTAGGGGAGGAAGATATGGCAACACCAGGATTACTGTCTATTAAGGATTTTTCAAATTTGACGCGTATCAAACAGTCAACGTTGAGATATTATGACAATATTGGGTTATTTAAGCCGTCTAAAAGGGGCGCAAATGGTTATAGGTATTATTCACTTGAACAGATTACGACAATTAATTTGATTATTGTACTGAATAATTTAGGCATGACGATTGATGAAATCAATGGGTACATGACAGAGCGAACCCCCGAATTGATGAGTAAAGTATTCCTAGAAAAGGAGACAGAGCTCTATGATCAAATTCGGGTATTGACGGAGCGTTTCAATATCGTAGGAACCTATCGAAGATTGATTAATCTTGGATTATTTTCTGAAGAAAATAAAATGACGGTAGAGTATCGGGAAGAGCGTAAGTTTTCTCTTGGGAAGCGAAACCGCTTTACGGATGATACTTATTTTAGTGCGTTCTTTGATTTTATCGAGACAGCAAAAATTCGAAATGTTGATTTGAATTATCCAATTGGTGGGTATTTTGATGATATAGATGATTTTGTAGATCATGCTTCGCGACCAGATTATTTTTATTCCGTAGACCCGAATGGTGTTGATTTAAGACCTGCAGGGATGCACATCGTCTGTTTTATTCGAGGCGATTATGGTGAAGTGGGTGATGTCGCTACCCGCTTGGTTCAATTTGCAAAAGAAAATCATTTGGTATTCACGGGTCCGATTTACAATACATATGTAGAAGATGAGATTTCTATTGTGGATCCGAATCACTATCTTCTAGAGATTTTGGCTCCTGTACGAAAAGAAAAGGAAGTTTAGGCTTTGGCCAAGTTTGACTGTCTTTGGTCAAGCTTGCATATTATCTCAATTGTGTTATAATAATATATAAGTATATCAAGTTATCCGTCAATTCATTATTGATAAATTATATAGAACAGGAGAAGTATTATGCGTATTACAGAATTAATTAGTGTAGATTCGGTAAAAATCGGTGGAACCGCCACAGACAAGAATGATGTAATAACTCAGTTAGTTGATTTAGTTTCCAATTCTGGAGCCATTGCAGATAAAGAGGCTTTTGCAAGAGCTGTTTCAGCGAGAGAGTCCAATGGTTCAACAGGTGTTGGTGAAGGCGTTGCCATCCCACATGCAAAGTCCGAAGCAGTTACAAAGCCAGCTGTAGCAGTATTGACATTGCCTGCAGGTGTTGATTTTGATAGTATCGATGGTCAGCCAGTAAAGGTTGCATTGCTTATTGCATCCCCAGATGATGCCAACAATATTCATTTAGATGTCTTGAGCAGATTATCATCCTTATTGTTGGATCCTGGTTTCATTGGCAACTTGAAGGCTGCAAAGACAGCTGAAGATTTCATCAATGTTGTTGACAAAGCAGAGAGTGCAAAATTTATTGCGGATGCAAAGGCTGCGGAGAGCAATAAAGTTGATCTCACTGGTGCACCACTTGTGTTGGCAGTGACAGCTTGTAAGACAGGCGTCGCCCTTACATACATTGCAGCGGAGAGTCTATCCAATGCAGCATTAGCGAAGAAAGTAAATCTAATTGTAGAGACGGATGGTGCAAGCGGTATTGGCAATGCACTTACGGCAGAGGATATTAAGGCTGCACAGGCAATCATCGTTGCCGCAGATCGCGCTGTTGAGACAGAACGTTTCTCAGGAAAGAAAGTCATCACGACAAGTATCAATGATAGTATTGCAAGACCAGGCGAGCTGATTGAGCAAGCATTGGCATAATGCAGAATTAACTAAATACGAAAATGAATAATGAAAATAGACTTCACAATGTGAGGTCTATTTTTTTTATTCATTTATAACGGATATAAGTTTTGATGAATGGTTGAAAGATTCTATAAATATTATAATTTTCAATGTTTTATATTGACAATTTTTATTCAGATATGCTAATATAAGCTATCTATATCGAATGATATGTAAATACAAACTTCATTTAATTGATGAATATTTAAGGTTTGGTTCATCGTGGTGGGTGCGGAAAGGACAGGCGATAAACGTAATACGAAGCCACTCCAGCTTCATTTTGAAAAGTTATTTCTCCAAAATAAATGAGGGGATGTTGTTATGTATAACAATATTTACAGAAAAGCGAGAAGGAGTTCCATTGTATTTATACTCATTCTGGCGATGCTTCTGTCGTTGATAAATTATCAATTCATGATGACCACTTCACAAGCTACCGACAGTATGATTCCTCTGACAGGCGATGAAAACCCAGAACAAATTTCACTGAATGACGAGAATTGGATTTATCCAGATTGGAATGGAATCGCGGGTTCGGATAAAGGACTTCTTCGAATGAAGGAGACCATTCGTTATGTCAGTAACGCAGGAATACGTCAGGAGAATTTCTTTGATGTAACCGTTGATATTCAGACAAAAGAAGATGTCAAAGAGCAGACCGTTCCTGCAAATGGTGCAGTTGTTATCAGTATCGACTTATCGCAGACGATGTATGAAGAAAATGTGACTGGCAAGCCAGCGATACCTCGCGACAGAATACAGCAGATACAAAATTCTGTTACGGATTATATACGCCGATATTATACAGGCGATACGGGTGATTTTGGTAAACGTATGCTATCGATTGTCGTCTACGGAGAGGTGGCAGCCACGCTATTGCCTTGGACCAATATCAACGAAGAAGGGGAGTTGAATCGAGCCATAGAGGCAGTAAACAATGATAATCTAGTCAAATATCAATTCCAGTATACGGATAAGGATGGCGTTGTCGCAAGTGGCGGCACCGCAGATACTGGGCTGACCAATATTTCTGGTGCGATGAAGCTCACAGATAATCTGTATACGCAGTTAGAGACGAAGGGCATTCGTTTTATCAATCCTACAGGCGGTCAAAATAAATTTGCCATTTTATTTACAGATGGTATTCCAACGACAAGAATTGATACTGTTTCTGGTAAGAATGACAATCAGGAGCGATTGGATTGGCAAAATAAATTGGGCGTGCCATCTACAGACGAGAGCACAACACTCATTCGCCCAATGAAGACAGTTTGGAGTCATGTACCTACGATTACGCCGCCGCCTGCAAATCCAATGGATAGTTATTGGTCGTTAATTGGCTATCGTGATGGTATGGGTTGGGATATTGACATTGATAAAATTGGGCTCAACTTACCTGGTTTTGTAAATGAACCAGCTGGATATGGCAATGCTTTGGTGGCGAATCATCAGGTGACACTCATGGGTGTACTTTATGAGCCAGCGAAAGATTGGCCAAATTGTTTGGGACAGTTTATCGACAATGACAAATTATTTTCAGCAAACAATCAAGTTGAGCTTGATGCCGCGTTTGAAGCATTTACTAGAATGACAAGAATCTCGGCGATGCCTTGGGATGTGATTCTTCCTCTTGCAGATCCTGTTTTTCCAGTGGATACCGATGGCTACAACGCTGTGTTGAATCAATATGAGTGGAATCTTTCAGCACTTCCAACACCAGAGCCACAACCTGAGCCTGGTGATGATGGATTCGTCTATCATTATACACATACCTACCGAATTTATCTCGACACATTAAGTACCAAATTCGATGGGCAAATGGAGCAAATTTTTAAAGATGTCAATAGAGATGCTATAAACTCGGGCAATACCTATGAAGCAACATTGAAAGGTAGCGATAAGGCGGCAGGTCTTTGTTCCTATCTTGATTATGCAATCAAAACCACGGACGCAGAGGGGCACGTAACTTTTAATGCCAGTACTGGCTACTTCGAAGTTCCTAAAATCTATGGCTATGATGCAGACTTGCAGCTTGTAAAGAAAGATGTAAGTACTTTCGCTACAAATCAGGATATGAACGGTTTCAGATTCATAGCGACTTCTAGTGGCACAGCACTTACTACAAATCAACCACGTCGATATGACGCAATATCTGCAAACCAAGAGATTTCTTTATCGAATGGTAGCAAAAAACGACTAAGCGGTCTCGTCATCTTTACAGATGGCAATAATGGAATGGAAAATCATGTTGGCGATATTCCACAAAACGCATTGCCATCAGGACAAAATTATATCCTCAGCGAGGATCTCAGTTATGGCGATAAAAATCTTCAGTGGACACCCTCTGGAACGGATGCGATTGCGGCTAATGCCGTTCCTGTTCGCGTAAATTGGGGTCTGGTTTCCAGCAGTGATGACGTATTTCTGTTCGATCGCGTGGATGATACGGAAAATCTCTATCCACATTTTGGAAATGTACATAAACTCGGATCGCTGCGTGTAGTGAAGGAACTGAATGAAGATGCAGCACAGTGGGGTGCTACTGGAACTTCGCCCTATGCAATTGCAGTACGAAGAACGGATGGACGCTACCTCAAATTTGAAAAGAAAGATCATACAACCTATGTCTTTACGGGTTCATCCATCACAACAGAGACGGATCAGAGTAAAGCCGCGACATATATGATTACATCAGATGCTCCGATTCAATTTATCAATATTCCAACGGAGATGCAAATTGTTGTTGAAGAAGTGACTACAGGTAGCAATTTTACGTCATCCGTGGATTATATGGGCGCGGGTGCTGATGGCGCAGGCGGTTTTATCACGATCAAAGAAGATGCTGCGCAGGTCGATCAGCCATCTACTGCAACCATAACCAATACTTATGCGGCAGCAAAAGGAACCTTGACTGTTGCAAAGACGCTTGGTGTCAACCCAGAATATTGGGGTATCGGCGATGATACGACATTTGCAGCGATTATCAGAGTTACTGGTGGCGGCGTGGATTCTGGGAAGTATTTGAAACTGAAAAGTACGGAGACAGACGATATCTACGCATATGATGGGCTTGGTAACACAGCTTATCATCCAGATATGACATCGAAAGTTCAGATGTCCGTGAACAATGCTGCTACCGTTATTGGCATTCCGATGGATACAAAACTTGAAGTGCAAGAAGTTGGTATAAATGGACGAAATTACATGTTTACGCCGACTTATTCCTATCCCGATGGTGACAATACTTTCGCTGATATTGAAGCGGATATCATAGATTCAGATGGTGACACGGTCACGATTCATAACGACTTTGATGTGCCATTTGGCTCCCTTGATATTGTAAAGACTTTTGCTGCAGGCAGTAATCATGCAGCACGTGGTGTTACAGATCAGACACCATTCACGGCAACACTGACAACGGATTCTCCACAAAAGAATGTCGTATTGCAAGCGACTGCGGATGGCTATACTTATGTAGGTACAACGACTGGTGCTGCGACGCCAGTGACTTTTAGTGTGGCATCCAAGGCGAGTATCACAAAGATTCCATCAGGAACGTCTATTACGGTGCAGGAGTCTGAGAATCCAGCGTATCATACTTCTTATGCGCCAAGCAATGCGATGGTAAATATTCATTACAATGCCGTCACCACTGTGACCGCGATTAATACGTATGATGCGAATGGTACGATAAGAGTTACAAAAACGGGTGCTGGTGCAGTAGGAACACAGCTGTGTCTATTGTCAGGACAGGAACTGATTGCAAATGTAACCGTATCCGCTGCAAATGCCAGCAGTAGTATTGAACTTGCAAAAGGCCTTCAATATGGAGATTATACCTTGTACGAAGTCACGGGTAAGGAATTTCATCCGAGCAATCAAGGTTGGATTTTAGTGGAAGATTCAAAGGTTCCTGATGCCATCAGCTACAATGCGCAGACGCAGTCCGTATACAAGCACATTACGGATATCAAGTTCTCCGCAGGTGGTGCACTTTTCGCAACAGCGCATATGATGATAGCCAATGAACCCATTTCAGGCAACCTCCAGATTATGAAAGTCCAATCGGGTAGTGCAATCGAACGCGGAATCGCAGCGGATACAACGTATGGCGCCGTTCTAATGGTTGACAAGACCTATGCTATACTCGCGGCAGATGAAGATGGTAATTACACTTGGACGGATACGACGACAACCCCAACCGAGGCAACTAAAATCATATTGTCCGCGGTACAAGATGTAACGATCAAAAAGATTCCCGCAGGCACCGTTGTGCATGTCGCGGAAGATGCAGGCGAGCACTATCAGGCGTCATATTCTACTGATGATGTAGAGATCATTGCAGATGAAACAGTAGATATCACCGTGACGAATGTGTATGATGCAATTCAAATCGGTGTCGAAGTCGACAAAGATACCATCAATGAGACGACAATAGCATTCCAAAGTCGTGAGGGGGACGAAGACTTTGATAATATTGCAACGCAGGAAAATTATCGTTATGAAATAGACTTTAGAAACACCTCCAATCTTGATTTAGATGAATTTGTCTATGACGATCCACTGGAAGCGGTGCGTGCTGGCGCAATCGATGTCTATGCTCTATATACACCAATTGTATGGGGCGATGTGGATGGGCACTTTAACGTCTGGTATAAGACAAATAAGACAGATGATTTGACGAATTATGCTACCTCAGATAGACAGAACAACACATCAGGTGCATATCCAAATACTGGATATAAACTTTGGGCAGGAAAGCTAAATGCAAATACCACCGAGCGACATCTGCTTACAGTAAAAGACCTTGGACTTCCAGCTGGTGAATATCTCACGGGGATTCGGCTTGAGTATGGCACAGTTCTTGAAGGTTTTACAACAAAGAACAATGCGGATATCTCACAGCAAGATGATGTATATGTGGATGCAAATGGAAACCTTGACCGTGATAAACTAGGGGAGGCAAATGTCTCACAGATTGAGACGTTTAACACGGACTCTTCATCTGTCAAGACATTTGCAGTTGTCCCAAATGATGGACAGGAAACTACGAAAATTGTTGATTGGACGCCCGCGACGGATCGCGTGGATGCGGATGGAAATCATTTATCTGATGCCGCGCTTGAGCCTGCTGCTTATTTTGTAACGGCTCGGAAAGCGTCACAAGGAGAAGACCTTGTTGCTTCTGCTTATGCAAGAGGGGCTGCCAGAGATCATGCAACCGAAAAATATCGCAAGGCACAGGCACTAGATGTGGCGGTGACAGCAACAATTGAGACATTTGCCACCCAGCCTTCCATGCCCGCGCCCGAGTCACCGACGGTAATAGAGAGCGTCGGAGAACTAGATCCGCTGCCCAATGTGACAAGCTCGGAGCGTGTAATCCAACCCGAACCGACGCCGAGTCAGACTGCGCCGCCCGTAGCGAGAGCGGCTTCTAGGACAGGGGATGACATGGATATAATATATTGGATTCTTACAGGAATCTTATCGCTTGCATGTGTCGGTATCATGACATATATCTCTATCGTACATAGAATGCGTGAGGTGTGATGATGAACATATATCTTAAGAAAAGAATCGTGCTGCACGGTTTCGTTATTATCGTGATGGTCGTATTTGTGTTAAGTCTCATGTCCGTTGTTACCCCTGCATCCTATGAAGCAAATGCAGCACCAGCGGCGTACAATTTGACACTCGAATATCATTATGTAAAGGGACAAACCCCGCCGCAGATTGCACAAAATTTATCTCGGTTTGGACGAAATTACAATTTGATTGGGCAATCCGATCCCATTTTGGAAGACACGCTTCCAATCAAACGTTCCTATAGTTATCGGATTGATGGCATCATGACACAAGATGATATCGATCAATTACGCAATACAGACGGACTTATCTCAACACCTGTAGCCGTTGAGATGGAGCGTGAAGTCAATATAACGGCGACTTTTAAGCAGGTTTCTTGGAACGATGCAAAGGCGCTACCATTGACTCAGGAATTTCAAGTCACGAGTGCAAAAGATGCAAATGGCAAACTCGCCGATGTCACATATGATTCGAAAGGAAAACTTGTTGCAGGGGTTGGTGTACCGCAGAAAGCCATCCTGAAACGTGCTGGTGCAAAATTTGCCGTGTCAGAGACCGATGCAAATGGTCTACCATTAGGATATACTGCGGAAGCTGTATATCGGGGACTCGAGACTTACGCGCAGGCTGGCTATTTTGAAGTATCGGAGCGGTACACAACGAAAGCCGATGACAATGTTGAACGCTACATCATTCAAGCTGTCTATGAATTGGTAGATCTGCCGGCAGGTACAACATATCCAGGCGGCGGTACACCGACTGTCGCTGGTACAACGGCT
The DNA here is from genome assembly GCA_031261525.1 of Eubacteriales Family XIII. Incertae Sedis bacterium. Taxonomy (GTDB): domain Bacteria; phylum Bacillota; class Clostridia; order Peptostreptococcales; family Anaerovoracaceae; genus JAISJM01. The sequence goes on along the minus strand of JAISJM010000041.1, from coordinate 11,912 downwards.
ACGCCAAGTGTAAATGATGCGACCACAACCGCACCGCCAAGTACAACAGACACAGGTTCAGGCACGACGGCGGAAGAGCCTGCGGATGACACGGATACAGATGTTATGATTCCTGAAACAGAAATCCCGACATCCCCGATTGACGATGATACCGCGGATATACCCACAACGGAGATCGATGATCCATTACCACCAGTAGCACCACCGATTTTACCTCCTGACACGGATATAGAACCATGGGCACTCCTGAATCTATTGCTTGCCTTTTTCGGACTGGTGTTTGCCATTGTATTTATCTCCAAATTTGCCACGAAGAAGAAAGGGGAAGATTCAGAGATAAGCTTTGTATCAATGATCGTCACCGCGGCATTGATCGGAATCCTTGCCATTGCAAATGTCGTACTGTTCTTCGCAACACAAAACCTGAACAACGAAAGAGTGATGATTGATGCATGGACGATTCTGAGCATTGTTCTCTTTGGAGTGGAATTAATCGTAAGCTTTACGGCAACGAGTAGCACTGAAAAAGATGAAGATTCGGCGGCAGAATAATTTCAATTACATGATGAATAAGGATGGAACAGACTCTAAACGAGAGTCTGTTCTTTTTTTTTCATTTTCAGGCAGTAAAAGTAGTTTTATACATCACTATATATAAGAATAGTAATATATAGTAATCTCACAGTAATACAATTGCAAAGTTGTCACGCGTGACAACTTTGCAATTGTATTACAGACAAAACCGAACTATGATAGATACATTAAAAGCAGATAATTGTCTATATTATCTGAAATCGTTACAACTTCTTGAGTGTGAAAACGCTCCGTGGCATAAAAAACAACTTGACGGTAAAAAAGGAGATATTGTTATGTTTAGCAATGTTTACACAAAAAGAGACGGAACCATGGCGGTACATACATCAACAACCAAGAGAGGTCTGGTTATGGTGCTTGTGCTTGCGATGATGATGTCACTCATGAATTATCAATTCATGACAACGGCGGAGGCTGCAAATAGTCTGCCATCAACAGGTATCGGTAACACAGTCGATGGAAATCCTGCGCAGATTGACTATAATGATATCGATTGGGTGAACCCAGACAGCGCAAATGGTCTTGTACGAATGAAAGAGACGATTGATTACGCTAGAGATGCAGAAGGTAACCGAATTGAGAATCAATTCGTACTTAAAGTAGACGTGCAGACAAAGGAAAAGATTGAAGATATGTCAATCGATCCGAACTCGGCAGTTGTGCTTGCCCTTGACCTCTCACAGAGTATGAATGGTCGAGTTCAGACACTTAAAACAGCTGCAACAAACTTTATCAATAATTATGCAACAGGGCAAGGTAAGAGATATCTTGCAATTGTCGTATATGGTCAAGCGGGTGTAACGATTTTACAATGGACCGATGTCAATACAACCGCAGGAAAGGCTGCAGCGATTGCTGCATTGACGAGTTCCAATGTGAAGACTCAATTCCGATATAACAATTCTCCCGGTCAACTCGTTACAAGTAGTGGCACGCAGGATGGCGGATATACAAACATCTCTGCGGCATTGAAATTGACCGATAATTTATTTAAGAATCTTCCTGCTGGCGTTGATTTTACAGATTTTGATAGTACAACAGGTGGTCAGAATAAATTCTCAATTGTATTTACAGATGGACTTCCGACTGCACGAATAAATTCTGGAATTGGAACTGGTGCAACGTCAACAATTACTTCAACGGCACTTATTACTGCATCAGAAACTGCACGTTATGTAAGTAATCCAGCTGTGGAATTTATCACGGAGTCCAACGCCTATGGTGAAGTATTGAATACGGCAGGTATTCATACACTTGCAATCAAGTATGCTTACGATTCAGTGGGTGGTGCAAATGCTGGGAAGCTTTCCCGAGGTATGAGCTATGCTTCTGATATTAAGAGTGCTACAGATGGTGCATCTCTCAATCTTGTATTCCAAGAATATGCAAGCATGACAGCTGTATCTGCACAGCCTTGGCTCGTTACACTTCCACTGGCAGACCCAATTTTCAATTCATCAAATCCAGCGACAGCGAGCCTCGAGTGGCAGCTAACGGAAGCTGAACGCACATCGATTGATGAGGATGGTTTTAAATATAGTTATACAAAGACATTCCCAATCACCTTAGATACCCTAAGTGAAGCTTTTGATGAGGGAAGTATTTATGAAGCAAGTCTTGCTGATACATCGAAACTAGATTTCAACCTGATCTATACAAGTGGTAGTACGGGATCGAGCCCTACCGTTCATAACGTACAAGGTTCGGGTATCTTCAACGTACCGGAAGTTCACGGCTTCGAAGCAGATCTTCAATTTTTCAAGAAAGATGCTGATACTGGAGCACTTCTAAATGGTTTCAGATTTGTCGCTACAAGTGATGCTACCACGATTAGCAGTGGTGAGATACGTACTTATGATGCGATTTCGGCAAATCAAGCAACGAATGGCGGTGTCGCTGTTGATGGCGTTGTCTTCTTTAAGGACAACAATAATGGCTTATTCAATAAGTTGACATCGGATCTTTCTATATTTGATGGACAAAATACACTTCCATCAGGTCAAAACTATACATTAAATGAAACACTTACGGCGGAGCAGCAACTTTTATGGACGCCATCAACAAGTGAGAACATTCCAATTGAAGTCCATTGGGGGCAGGTCACGAATTCATTCCCAACAGACTTTACAAATGCTCGTAAAGTTGGTTCCTTTACAGTTGAGAAAAAACTCGCTGGCGAAGCAGCACAGTGGGGCGCAACAGGAACTTCACCATATGCAATCGCAGTTAAAGTAATTGCAACGGCAAGTGGCGTTGATGACAAAGCAAATAGTGGTTTAAATTATACAGTTGGTCAGTATATTCAGTTTGCAAAGGACGCAACTACTGGCGAATATAAGGCAACAAAGAATTCAACTGCAACACCAACTGCAACGAATGGCGCCTTAGTAACCGTCACATCCGATGCATCTGTTAAATTTGTAGAATTACTTTCTGGCTTGACCGTTCAAGTAGAAGAATTCGGTACAGATGGTACTTATGTTCCAACCATTGACTATACTGGTGCAGGTGCTGATGATACGGCAAAGACACTCACCATTATTGCCGATGTCAATGCGGATCAAGTCGCATCTCTTGTTACTGTAACAAATACATATGTAACATCAAAAGGTAAGCTAACGATTAAAAAAATACTCGGTGACAATTCCGAAGATTGGGGCGTTGGCGATGACACGATCTTTACTGGAGTCGTAATGGTTAGCGGTGGCAATAATTCCGGTAAGTATTTATCACTTTCTGGAAGTAATGGTACTTATGTGTATGAGGGGCTTGTCGATGTAACAGAAGCGTCTGAAATTCAGTTCTCTGTAAACAGTCCTGCATCGATTACTGCAATTCCAATGTATACGCAGCTAGTAGTTCAAGAAACTGGATTAAACGGCAATATCTATACATTTACACCATCTTATGCGAACCCAGATGGCGATAACGAATATGCATATATTCTCTCATCGGCAGTGGATGAAGATGGCAAGACCATAACAGTTACGAATAATTTCAATGTACCTTATGGTTCCCTTGACATCATTAAGTCATTCCATTCTGATGGCAATCATGCAGCATGGGGCGCAACAGATTATACGACATTTACAGCAATATTGACATCAAATGGTGGCAATGTCGAGTTAAGAGCAACAACTGGTGGTTACGAATATGTTGGAACAACAACTGGAGCTGCTACACCTGTAACATTCAGTGTCGCATCGAAGGCTTCCATCACACAGATTCCATCAGGTACAGCAATTGGAGTAACGGAGACATCGGGTACAGGCTATCACGCAACGTATCCATCAGGTTCTGCTGTCACGATATCGTTTGATATTACATCAACCGTTACGATCGTCAATCAGTACGATCATGCTGGTGTGATTAAGGCAAAGAAGACTGGCGACGGTAGAACATCGACGACATTCTATCTGTTTGATGCAAGCAATGGCTTAATCAGAACAACACCAATTACTGGTGGAACGAGTACAGATTATATCAATCTACATGATGGTAGTTTGAATTATGGTTCCTATAGTCTATATGAAGTCACCGCAAAGAAATATGCACCATCTACATCAGATTCCGCTTTGTGGGCACCTGTGACAACAACCGTTGGTGCACCTACTGCATTGGCATCGGCAATCAATGATCCAGCGTTGAGCGTATTTAGATATCTCGGCGACTTAACAATCAATGGTTCCTCCTTAGTGAATTCTGTTAAGTCCATTGAATTAGAGAATGTAGATATTGACAATGCAACATTGACGATATCCAAGATAATCACAGGCGCTGCAGAGCAGTGGCCTGTAACCAATACAGATACCTTCCACGCAACAGTAAAAGTATCTGGTGGTGCATTCCTAGAACTTGAACAAAATGCAACAAATCCTGCAGTATATAAGTTTGTTGGTTTTACAGATAGTGCGCTTGCTGCAACAGTAGCATTTTCCGCTGCAACATCCGTATCGATCACGGATATTCCAAATGGTCTGGAACTTGTCGTTACAGAGACACTTGGAGAGCATGGTGCAGTCTATGACGTAACCTATGCATATGCAAATGGTCAATATACAAGTGGCGATTCCGTATTTGTATATACTGATAGCAATGCAGGCGTTGAGATTACCAATGATTTCGAAGTTCCAACTGGCAATCTAAGCGTAATCAAAGCGCTCGGCGCAAATTATTCACCTTGGGGCGTAACAGCAGATACAACATTCAGTGCAATCCTTACAACTGAAAATGGTACAAAGGGTGTTGCACTTACTCCAGGAACTTCAGCAAATGGATATGACTGGACATGGGATGGCGAGACAACAACAGCTGCAGCAACACAGATTGAGATTTCAAGCGGTCATGCCGTAACAGTTGGTCAGATTCCATCAGGTACAGCGATTACAATTGTAGAAGATGATAGCAATCCGCTTTACGAAGCATCTTATTCATCCTCCTCCAATGTTATCGTATACAATGAAACAATTGATGTAACTGTAACGAATGATTATCTACCAGCAGGTTCCGTATATGTCAATAAGCTAGGTGAAGGAAGAAATGATACAATATTCTTCTTAGTGAAAAATGGCAATATCGTGAACGGCACAGGAACGCCAATCGTGACTGGATTAGTAAATCCTGTATTGTTGGCAGAGTATCTTGCATACGGAAATTATGACTTATATGAGGCGACAACAGTTGATTTCGCACCAGTTACAAGTGGTTGGGAATCTGTAGCAACAACCAATGTACCAGTCGCAATCGCTGCAATTATTGATGGTACATCAAAGACAAATGTATTCAAACTTACAAGTGGTATCGAAGTAGCAAATACACAGACGCAGCTCTCACCACAGATTACGGTTACAAATGAATACATCAGCAATGCAAGATTGGTCATTGAAAAAGTTCTTGGCGAAAATGCAGATTTATGGAGTGTCGACAGCACAACAACATTCTCTGCAGTTGTACAGATTACAAATGGTGCATTTGCAGGTGAATACCTCACATTTGATCAGGTTTCAGGATCAAATACCTATGCATACAGTGGTAGCACGACAGATTCCGCACTTGCATCAAAAGTGACATTTGCAGAAGATGATAGCGCGACAATCACTGGCTTGCCAAATGGTCTAAGTCTTGTTGTCATTGAAGATGTCGACGCTGGTATCTGGAACGCATCTTATGTATATAGTGATGGCGATACTGACTATGCAACAGTCAATACCAATACGACAGATACCGCAATCGTAACCAACGATTACGAAATCCCAACAGGTGACTTGAATATCATCAAGAACCTTGGCGAGAACGCTGGCGCATACGGCTCAGATGTTACAACAACATTTAGCGCTTTCCTAACAGCAGATGGGGAGAACGTAACACTTGCTCAAGGAAGTGCATATGATAACTATGACTGGACATGGGTTGGTACGACGGCAACAGGTATTGCAACACCGATCATAATCTACAGCAATGAGACCGTTACTGTTGGCAATATTCCATCAGGTACGGCAATTACAGTACATGAAGTTGATACAGATCAGCCATATACAGCAGATGTTACGACTTCTGCAACTGGAATTACTGTTATATATGATGGTGCAGTCGATGCAACGGTAACGAACAACTACGCACCAAATGGTGTAATCACAGTTCAAAAGGTTGGCGTTGACGAAGACGGTACAGGCGCAATTGGTTCGCTATTCTATCTCGTAGCCTCTAATGGTACATTGGTTACGCAAGTAGCGATTACAGCAAATAATGTTGGTGATGTAATTACACTTGGTGAATCACTGGATTATGGTACCTATGATTTATATGAAGTCACACAAGTTAAATATGCACCAACAGGTGACGATGATTGGTCGTCTGTAACGACAGGTCCATCTGTTCTCGGTAACGCATGGACAGATTCGGCAGTCAACGTATACAAACTAGATGGCGGTGTTACAATCTCCAATGATAGTCCATCGGCTGCAGTTGCTGCAGTTTACGTTACAAATGAAGATATCGAAAATGCTGCAATCTACATTGAAAAAGCTTTTGCTGGACCTTACGGTGCATGGGGCGTCACGTCGGGATCAATCTTCAATGCGAAAGTACAGATTTCTGGTGGTGCATTTGATGGACAATTCTTGACATTTACAGAAGACACACCAACAGAATTAGATTCAGATTCAGGTGCAACCTATTATACTTATCAAGGAAGCACAACATCTGCAGTTGCAGCAGATAAAGTTGCATTTTCTCAAGATGTTAGAGCGGAGATTCATGACCTTCCGCAGAATCTTGAACTCGTGATAATTGAAGATGGTGGTGAGCATTATACAGCTGGATATCTAGATTCCGTCGGAAATCCAATTGACTCTATTCTCAGTGGCGAAAGTGTCATCATTGTTAAGAATACTTATGACACTACAACAACGTCTGCAATCATCAGAGCATCGAAGAGTGCAATAGGCAAAGATCTTACCGCTGGACAGTTTGAGTTTGGATTGTTTACAACAACTGATACTACTACGCCAACTTACACGGTTCGTAATGATGCAGCGGGCAATATCGTATTCCCAGAGATTGTCTATACGACAACGGGAACGATTACATACACGATTAAGGAGCTTTCTATTGGTGGCGATGGTTGGAGTACGGATTCAACGCCATATAGAGCAGTTGTTACCGTATCGGATTTAGGTGATGGAGAACTTGACGCAACCATTGCATATCCTGATGGAACACCTTCATTTGTCAATAACTACAGTACAACAAGTACATCAGCAATTATCACGGCATTGAAGAGTACGATAGGTAAAGACCTTACCGCTGGACAGTTCCAGTTTGGATTATTCACAGCTGATGATGCTGTAATTCCATTCAGAACAGCGACAAATGATGCAGATGGCAATATCGTGTTCCCAGAGATTACTTATACAACAACGGGAAGTGAAACTTACACAATCAGAGAAATCTCACTTGGTGGAAATGGTTGGAGTACAGATTCTGCCTCCTACACAGCGACTGTTACCGTATCAGATAATGGACTTGGTGCACTCGTAGCAACTGTTGACTATTCAGATGATACACGTGAATTTGTCAATAGTTACAGTACAACAAGTACATCTGCAATCATTACGGCATCGAAGAGTGCAATAGGTAAAGACCTTGCCAATGGACAGTTCCAGTTTGGATTATTCACAGCTGATGATGCTGTAATTCCATTCAGAACAGCGACAAATGATGCAGCTGGCAATATCGTATTCCCAGAGATTACTTATACAACAACGGGAACAACAACTTACACCATTAGAGAACTTTCGACAGACGGAAGTGGTTGGAGTACCGATTCGTCAACATTTACAGCCACTGTTCTTGTTGTCGATAATGGACTTGGTCAACTAATTTCAACTGTTGCATATCTAGGCGGAGCGCCTGAATTTGTAAATAATTATAGCGTATCAAGTACATCTGCAATCATCAATGCATACAAGATTGCAGAGGGAAAAGAACTTTCAGATGGACAGTTCCAATTTGGATTATTTACAGATAATGATGCTGTAATTCCATTAAGAATTGCAACAAACGATGCAGATGGTAATATTGCATTCCCAGAAATCACTTATACAATGGCTGGAACGCACACATATACCATCAAAGAACTCTCCGAAGGTGGACATGGTTGGACTACAGATTCAGCAACATTTACAGCAACTGTTACAGTAGTAGACAATGGTGAAGGAGCTCTCGTAGCAACTGTTACTTATCCGCAAGAAGCACCTGAATTTATCAACACATATGTTGAACCAACAGGTAGCCTTCATATATTGAAGGAAGTTATAGGCGATACGGATGCTTGGGGCATCTATGATCAAACAACATATGACGTTATATTGAGTGTTGGAGATCCAGCTGATGGACAATATGCACAAGTCGATTTTGAAAATCAGTGGACTGCAGTTGGAGATATAGAAGACGCGACAACATTGACAATATCTGTTGAAACAGGCGCTACCGTTACAAACATTCCGTCTGGTACTGCTATCACAGTTGTCGAAGAGGCTGGGGCACATTACACAGCAACCTATTCTTCTGACAATGTAATTGTTCTATCGGAGGAGACAACAGATATCACCGTTACCAATACCTACGAGGATATCGAAATCGGTGTAGAAGTTGATAAGGATACCATTAGACGTACTTCCGCAGCTTACCAGAGCTTGGCAGATAAGGAAGAATATAACAACGTTGGAACAGAGAACTATCGTTATGAAGTAGACTTTAGAAATACCTCAAATACAGACCTAGACGAGTTCATTTATGAAGATAATCTCGAGGCTGTACGCGCAGGTCAGATCGATGTCTACGCACTCTATACACCACAAGTATGGGGCGATATTGATGGATTATTCAACGTATGGTACAAGACAAGCAATACAGAAGATGATGTGATTTATGCAGCGGATGATGTAGAGAACAACACAGATGGTGCATATCCAAACACAGGTTACAAGCTTTGGGTAGCTGGTCTAGATGCAACAACAAAGACACTACTCACAGTAGATACACTTGGATTGGAAGACGGCGAGTATCTCACTGGGCTCAGATTTGAATACGGCGCAGTGCTCGAAGGATTCACATCAAAGAACAGTTCCGACGTATCGATTAATGGTGAGTACAGAGGCGATGATGGTAATCTTGATTTAGATAATCTTGAATCAGACAATGCATCCCTCATCACACCAATTACAGGATCGGAAGAAGTTGCTCCAGTTGAACCATTTGCAACTGATGGTGAAAATGCTGTTGGTAAGGTCGTAAGAAGAGCTGGTAAGGTTGCATTACTTGCAGAGGGTTCTGGCGTTGAAGTTGATTGGACGCCAACATCGGATAGAGTCGATGGACAAGGCAATAGCTTAGCCGATGCAGAATTGCTCCCAGCAACATACTTTGTAAGGGCACAAAAAGAGATGCAGGGTGAAGATATTGTCGCAGCTGCAACTGCAAGAGGCGCGTTACATGTCCTCCGTAATGATGTGTTTGAAGTACTCGTAGATCAGGATCAAGATGCTGTTGTCACACGTACGATTGAGACATTTGCAGCTGTTCCAGAACTTACACCTCCTGAAACAAACGAAGAACCGACAACGACACCTGGTGAATTAGATCCACTTGGAGATATCACACCAATACAACGTGGCATAGAGCCACCAAGAGAAGTGACACCTCCAATCGTAAGACTTGAGGAGCCACCAGTACCAACTACGACATCAGCACCTTCGCCTAAGACGGGTGATGATATGCAGAAGATGGTTTGGATTCTAACAGGAGCAATGGCATTTGCTTGTATGACAATCTTGATTATCATTGCAATTAAGATGAGAAAAAGGCAAGATGATGACGCTGCAATTGATTTAGACACAGGAAAGGAGGTGCGATAATATGAACGCTATTATAATGAAAAGAATCGCACATTCTAATTATCGTGCATTGAAAATCATCCTAGTGACCATGATGGCAGTGATTCTGGGATTCGGTATTGTGCCATTTATCGCACCACAGACATTTGATGTCAGTGCGGCACCAGCAGAGTACAATTTAACAGTAGAGTATGGTTACATTGAGGGGCAAGATGCCCCTCAGGTACCACAAACAATTTCAAGATTTGGCAGAAACTATAATCTGATCCAAGAGGCAGAGCCAGTTCTTGCAAGGACACTTCCAGTCAATCGAAATTACAATTTCAAGATTGATGGCATCATGACACAAGATCAAATTAATGAACTACTAAATACCGAAGGTCTCGTTGTGAAGCCAATTCCAGTTGAGATGGATAGAGAAGTAGACAAATTTGTGACATATGACGAAGTCTCATGGAATGATGTCGATGCGCTTCCGCAAGAAGCTGATTTTGAAGTCAGCACCGCAATAGATGCTGATGGCAATTTGATTCCTATTTCTTTTGATAACGATGGTAAGGTTGCCGATGGTGTTGGCGTACCACAGTTGGTTACACTAAAGATTGCTGGTGCGAAGTTCGATGTATCTACGGACGATGCAAATGGTCTACCTTTAGGCTATACAGCAGAGACTGTATACCGAGGGCTGGAGACTTATGCACAAGCTGGGTATTTTGAAGCAACACAGAGCTATGGAACAAAGACTTCCGAAGACGTAGACAGCTATATCATACAAGCGGTCTATGAATTGGTTGATCTCCCTGCTGGTACTACTTATCCAGGTGGCGGAACACCTACTACGCCAGGAACGACAGCGACACCTGCTGCTCCCGCTCCAGTTGTAGTACCTGTTGCACCAGCTCCAGGCGCAGCCGCTCCAGGTGGTGGCGCAGGCGCACCCGTAGTAGCAATACCTGATGAAGACGTTCCTCTAACAGCAGGAGACGATGACGCTGACGATAGTGTATTGATTGAGGAACCAGAAATACCTCTTGTGCCATCTCCAACTGCAGGTAATACATGGGCGCTATTCAATTTATTGTTTGCTGTATTCGGTGGAATTGCCGCAGTCATTGCAATTGTCGGCATCGTGATCAGAAATAAAAAGGAGCCTTCTTCACTTGAAAATTCTACAGAATCAGACCGTAAACTTTCTGGAACAAGCCTTTCCCTTATTACAATTATGGCAGCTTTCACCATTATACTTGCGGTAGCCAATGTCATCCTTTTCTTTGCGACACAGGATATCAGTAATCCAATGGTGATGACGGATGGATGGACCATTCTAAGCGCAGTATTCGTTCTTGCTGAGGTCATCGTTGCGTTGGTTGCTTACAAAGTAAGTGGAGACTCAGAGTCGCCTGAGGCGATTGCATAGAAACTGTTGCAATTTATGAAACAATATGGTACTATATAACAAGTTAATACGGTATTGTGTAAAGAGCGGTCAACCCGCTCTTTACTTTTGTAATTAGAAAAAATGTATTCTGAACGATAAGAATGCGGAGAAATTATGGCGAAGAAGGTATCAATTTACGACAGAATAGATGCATTACTGTCGGAATTTCTATGTGAGCATGGTTACGAATTATATCACGTGACACTTACAAAAGAAGGCAAAGATCGGTTTTTAAGAGTATTTATTGAAAAGTTAGATCTGACAGCAGGTGGTATCAGTACGGATGATTGTGAGCTTGTGAGTCGCTACCTCAGTGAACGACTTGACGACGATGATGTCGTCGGGGGAGATATGTATTATCTCGAAGTCAGTTCCCCAGGTCTTGATCGGGAACTTGTGAAAGATGCACATTTTGAGAGATATGTCGGAGATGGTATCGAACTAAAACTTTTTAAGGCATATGATGGCAAGAAACATATCGAAGC
>JAISJM010000173.1 GCA_031261525.1 Eubacteriales Family XIII. Incertae Sedis bacterium | reverse complement strand
CCATAAATTAAAAGTTCGGGAGATTGTGCGCCAAGCGAAGCTGATGGACGATGAGCTGTCCGCGCTGATCGCGAAGCAATATGCGGAGATTGGTTATATGCCGTCGGTATGCAGCAATGCGCTTAATGCGAACGGTACTGCTTTAATTTTAGGTGCTAGTTTCGAGACAGTAGATCCAAAAAATTATGTCATGCTCAACAGGGTAAATGGCGGCGCTTATCCCTATTGTTCTGGTTATGGTGTAGGAAATTTCGAATATGTCACCTTGGCAAACGTTCAGACCGGCAGGGCGGGCGAATCTAATACCCCCTCAGAACTTGCTAAACTACGTCAAAGTGCGGGACTAACTGAATTTTATAGACAGACAGGAATAGATTTATCAGGAAGTGCAGAAAGAGTCCCGGGGCCAAGTACTAATAATGGCAATAGCGAAATAGAGAGACGTTGGTACGCCATACAGTTTTATCCAAGAAGCGATATCGCAACTGGAACCACATCCCCTTTTCTAACCACAAGATACCTTCATCCCGACCAGTCCTATTTTGCTTTGTATTGGGTTAAATACAATGGGACTTGGTATATGGTGATGCACAACTGGAAGATGCAAGCTACAGGTTCCAGTGCTTGGCTTAACGGCACCGGCAACAACCCTGATCCAGGCAAGTGGAACGTATATAAAAACTCAAATCCCGCTAATTTCCAATACGACAACACCGGCGGCAAACCCTTCGGCACAGTCAACGGATAGTCATAAAATTACTTTTACTTTGAAATAATAAAATGAATAACTTAGGCCGAGAACCCCACTTTGCAACAGCGCACACAATAAAAAGTGTTTCTATTTGTTGCAAAGTGGGGTTCTCAGTCTAATCTGTATCTATTTATGCAAAATGGGTGTAACCCGCTAACAGCGGCAACATCGTTAATAATTTTACATACATCTGCACTGTACCTAATCTTCACTCAATCGCGTAGCAACTTGCTCAAAGCCCATCACATCAATCTGTGACCGAATCCACACCACGAGTTCATTGTCTGATTCAGATTCGTATTCATAGCCCTCGAGTTCCGACATCGCCTGCTCAACATCGTCAATGTCAAATCGCGCACTCGCATCTTGCAAACGAGCGAGAATGGTTGCGTCGAGCGATTGTTTTTTAGGCTTTGGATTCATCACTGCAATCTTTTGTAGATAGCCATTTAGCTGGTCGAGTAGGGCACGGACGTTATGAATCAAGTCATCGTGCTTTGCACGGACAAATGCGGCATTTTCCGCCTTTGCTGCACGTTCCAATGCCTCGGCTTTGCTACCAATTATCTCGGCGCCGATGCTGCGGCTGCTACTTTTTATCCCGTGTACAACAATTGCATAATGGGGTAGATTGTCTTCCACGCTTTCATTCAACTGGTCCAAAAGCGGTGGTGTGTTGAGGGCATACGACTGTAGGACGTCCAGATAGATGTCAAAATCATCGCCAAAGAGTCTGAGTCCTTTGTTTACATCTAAGCCATCTATACTGATACTGATTAAATCGGCGGAATCATCAGAACTTCCAGAATCTACACTTTCAGAATCGAGACTTCTACGGTCGAAACCACTTCTGCGATTGGTATTTCCTCTGCGCTCAATGCCACTTCTCATATCCGTTTCTTGTGTATCTACAGGATTATTTTTTGCATCTTCCGCAAGTTGCTTCTCCAACTCTTTGTCGCGAACCCAATGATTGATGACAAAATCCATGCGCATGATATCGATTGGCTTGGTTAAAAATGCTTGGAATCCATGTTGTAAAAACATATCTTCATTGCCGACAATCGCATTGGCAGTAAGCGCAATGATGGGTATATTTTTTGCATATTCTGTGCCAATCGCTCGGATAATCTGGGTCGCTTCGATGCCGTCCATATCTGGCATCATATGATCCATAAAGATGGCATTGTATTGGGTGCCGGCATCACGGATTAAGTCGATTGCCGCCGGTCCGCTCATCACACAATCAATCTGCATGTCATAAGGTTTCATCATGCCACGCGCGACATCTAAGTTTGTCGCGACATCATCTACAATAAGCACTTTCGCATATGGAATATGTGCACGCATGAGTTTCGCGCTACGGTCGCGTTTCCTCTTGGAATACGTGAAATTACGAAGATTCTTCACAACATCTGCACCGATTGGTGTCCCATTTGCCCTGCCTTGTTTGATGCGTACCGTGAAAATACTGCCTACGCCATACGTGCTTTCGACGGAGATACTGCCGCCCATCATTTCTACGATATTTTTAGTTATGGATAGTCCTAAGCCCGTGCCCTCGATGCTCCGGTTGCTCTTTGTATCCACTTGATTGTATTCGGAGAAAAGCTTTTCGATGTCGTCTGGTTTGATACCAATTCCGCTATCCTGAATACTAGAAATCAACCATACATCATCACCGTCTACCTCGCAAGAAAGTTTCCAATCGACACTGCCAGCTTCCGTATATTTGAATGCGTTGCTGAGAAGATTGTTGAAAATCTGCTTGATACGCAGTTCATCGCCAACAAGGCTACTCGGCATCTCTTCACTGACGTCCAGATTGAAAGTGATCGGCTTCGAGCCGATCCGCACGAGATTCAATGTGACGGTATCATTGATGAGACTAGGGGTATCGTATGCAACTGGTATGAGCTCAAATTTGCCCGATTCGATTTTCGATATATCGAGGATATCGTTGATGAGGCTCAGTAATGTGACACCCGAATAGTAAACTTTCTCGATATTTTCACGCGCCATACCGCCAATCTCATCTGTATCGAGCGTCAACGCGGAGAGACCAATAATCGCATTGAGCGGTGTGCGCATCTCGTGACTCATATTTGCAAGAAAATCTGATTTTGCATCCGCGCTGGCAATTGCATCTTCTCGTGCATGAACGAGCTCTTTTGTCATCTCGCCGCGCAGGATGGCATTTGCAATTAAAAGACCTCCTGAACGCAGCAAATGTTCTTCGTCAATTGTAAATTTACGTTCCTTATGGCAATCATCGAAACACACAAATCCCCAAAAGTTGCTTTGGAAAAATACAGGTATGACGAGAATCGAGCAAATTTCTTGTGGCAATAATTGGTTCTGCTCTGCCTGTGACAGTGCGCGGACAGAACCATTTAAATATTGCCCATTGGATAAAATCGTCTGCCATTTTGGGAGGCTCTTGCTATAGGAGACGTGTTTTGTAATGTTTCTTCCTGCCTGTGGTGGCGCGCCCTCGGACCATTCATAGACCTGGGTGCAATAAAGTTCCCCGTCCACCGTATCATTTTTCCAGATACGCATGCGGTCCACCTCGGCACACCGCGCGACCATATCCATGCCTTTCAATATATTTTTCTCGAAATCATCGCCCTCCGCTTTCAGCAACATGCCCGCCATGTCATTGATTGTAAGCAGTAGCTTTTCTTTTTCATTTGCTTTGTTATAAGGTTTTTCAAGCAAGACAGAGGCTGCAAATGACGCAGCAAGGCTCAATACCAAACACACAAGCCCAACAAGCAATAAGCCATTGCGCATATCAGAAAGGGGACTCTCCGTCAGCGGGGCGACGACACCAAGCGACCAACCGACTTGCGAACCCGAGATTGGCATATAGATACAAAGGCGCTCTACGTTGTCCAGCGCAAATCTACTGACGCCTTGCTTTCCTTCAGCCATGTTCTGAATGGTCTCAGCGACTCTTTTATCTTCGCCATTTGCACCCACACTTTCGATAAAATTATAACGATTGACAACCCATTCATCGCGCACATTTGCAATCACGGTTCCCTCAGAATCGACAAGGACGATGTTGCCCGTCTGCCAAATCTGGACATCTGCAAGTAACTCACTGAAGAGCATGCCAGAAATTGTCGCAGACAAGACGCGATTGCCAAGCGGGGTGCATAGATGAAACACCAGCTCGCCTTGCTCGTCGTACCGCGTCGTAGAGATGACTGTCTCACCTGCAAATGCTCGTTGGATGTATTCTTCGTTGAGATAATCCGCTGAAGTCGGCGATTTGCCCCATGAATTTACAATACCTTCATGGTCAAAAACCGTCAGCGCCGTAAAATTATTATACTCTGCCGCTTGATCTTCCAATGCTTGATTTAGCTCAGAATCGGGTACATTTACAAGATTTCGTACTACAATCGCAGCATCCGCTTTCAGTAGATTGATTTCCGTGGTAGCGAGTTTATCTGCAATCTCCGCAATCTCAGTCATATCATTTTCAATTGATTTTTCGAGATGACTTTGCACAAAAAATAAACCGGAGCCGATTCCAAAGACGATAATGGTAATCGCGAGCAACATAATCATTGAAAAAACTCTATTACGAATGGACATCATATGCGACTCCTTTCTGTTGATATTTTAGAAGTGACAAATATAGGCTTCAGCGTCTCCCGAGAAGTAAAGATCTTTAACACGGCAAATGCAATCAATAATAACACGAGTAGTGTCTTTTTCCTAATAATCTGATTTTTCATCCTATTCCTTACCTTTATAAATATGCTCTATTATACAATACGTATTCACATCTTGAAAGATTTGTAATGCAATTAAAATCACATTCGCTTAAAGGCGTATTCGTTACTATCTGGTACCTATGTAATAAAATAGTGCCTACTTTATATTTCAATCATATCGTACTATGATACTGTTAGAGTTATAAATGACACGTACTGTCAACAGTTTAGTCGAGAGTCGAGTCAACAGTCTAAAGGAGGCAATGTATGGAACAAAAGAACTACAAAAATATCAGTTTAGCAAAAGGTGCAGTCCGCGTGTACGATCTAGGCACGACGAAACTGCATGCCTATCAAACGAACGATCCAATGAATGATGAGGTCTTCATTCTAGAGAAAAACGGATCTGCCATCGTCATAGAGGCTCCATGCTTTGTGGATAACATCGTGGAGTTGACCGAATATATCCAGTCTCTATCGGTTCAAGTCGAAGCACAGATTTTGAGTTATCACATGGCAGGTGCTACATTTTTGCCAACGGTACCTGTGTACGCCACCCAAAAAGCTGATGAATACGGACATTCTGGTGGTGGCAAGATGCTCGTTGATAATTTTGCTGTAGCTTTCGGTAATGCTTTCGATACCTCGATTCATACCGTAACCCACACCATTACGGCGGGACCTTTGAAGATTGCTGGCTTCACACTGGATATCCTCCCTACACAGGATGCTTTCGACATCGAAATCCCATCACTTGGCTTGGTGTATGTGCACATGTTGGGGCACGACTGCCACTCGATTGTGGCTGGCGCAGACCACGCGGACGCCTTGATTTCCCAACTAAAAGACTTGATCACCCGTGGCTTTGATTTCATTCTCACATCTCATTATACACCCGAGACTTTGCAGGACGCGCAGGAGAAAGTGGATTATCTGGAAAGCGTAAAAACGATTGCCGCTTCTAGTCCAGATGCTGCCGCTTTCAAGGAATCTGTACTGGAAAAATATCCGAATTATACGGGCGGAAATTATTTGGACATGACTGCTGGTTTCTTTTTTTCGGCTTGATTGGGGGGCGTGCGCAGAAGTGCGTAAGTGCATATAACTGTGCATGAATGATAATACATAAATACGTATGCGTGCGTATAAGTGCATATGAGATGTGTATAAGATGCTGATATAGAACGATCTCATTCACATTATTCATACGGATTCCTGCTCTCTAGTTTGGCTCGGTGCTGTTATTAAACCGTTCAACTTCGACTACTTATTTTCTGATATGTTTGCGAACATTTGTTTAATACAATAGTATCACATAACCTTGCTCTTCTCAACGGGCTTTCTCCGATTTCTTTGCTGATTTTGTATCTTTTCATAGACCGAGTAGTTGACATTTCCGATACTCCAAGGTAATATAAGAATTATGTGATAAAAATCACATAATTCCTCAAAAATGTGTGATGAAAATCACATAATTCCCTATTTTATTACTCTTGGAGGTTTGATATGGAACGAACTGCAATTGTGGATTTGTTAAAATGGAAAAATTCAAAGTATCGCAAGCCACTTATCGTAAAAGGTGTCAGGCAGGTTGGAAAGACGTGGCTGCTGAAGGAATTTGGGCGTAGGCAATATAAAAACGTTGCATATTTCAACTTTGATGAGAATCCTGAATATATACAGTTCTTTGAAACGACAAAAGATGTGCATCGCATCCTGCCAAATCTGGAGATGACTTCTGGGCAAAGAATCATACCTGCGGATACGTTGATTATTTTCGATGAGGTGCAAGACTGCCCAAATGTCATTAATTCAATGAAATATTTCTATGAAAATGCAAACGATTATCATGTTGTCTGCGCTGGATCGTTGCTCGGTATTGCACTCGCAAAACCATCTTCTTTTCCAGTTGGAATGGTTGATTTTTTACAAATCTATCCGATGACATTTATGGAAGTTCTTAGGGCCGGTGATGATGGACATCTTGCTGATTATTTAGATTCTATTTCAGTACTTGATACGATCCCCGACGCCTTTTATAATCCGCTTTACGAAAAGTTAAAGATGTATTTTGTGACAGGTGGAATGCCTGAACCCGTCAAAATGTGGGTCTATGAACATGATATCGAACTTGTACAATCTTCACTAATGAATATAATCGGTGCATATGAACGTGACTTTGCGAAACATCCTGAATCGAAAGATATTCCAAAGATTATGCGCGTGTGGCAGTCTATCCCATCACAACTCAGTAGAGAAAATAAGAAGTTTTTATACAGTGTAGCCAAAGAGGGCGCGAGGGCACGCGAGTATGAAGATGCCTTACAATGGCTTGTCGATGCCGCCTTAGTTGATAAGATTTATAGAAGTAGCGAGCCAGGGCTTCCAATATCTGCCTATGATGAATTATCGGCTTTTAAGTTATATCTTGTTGATGTAGGGGTATTACGCAGATTGGCGCATTTAGCTCCTGCAGCTTTTTCTGAAGGCAGTCGTTTGTTTGTTGAGTTCAAAGGTGCACTTTCGGAAAACTATGTGCTTCAGTCATTGAGCTCGCAATTTGAAGTGCCCCCACGCTATTGGGCAACGGACAAACCTCGTTATGAAATAGATTTTTTATTACAACGTGAGAATGATATCATTCCCATAGAGGTAAAAGCAGGCGAAAATGTCAAAAGTAAGAGTTTGAAAATGTTTAAAGAAAAATACAAAGATAAAGTAAAACTTAGAGTTCGTTTTTCTTTGAAAAATTTATCATTGGATGATGATGTCTTGAATATTCCACTCTTTATGGCTGATCAAGCGGACAAGCTTATTGGACTTGCGCTAGAGTCGCTGAAAGGTGCACGTTTTAATTCTTTGTGATTATTGTAATATGAATATGATGCTGCAATGGCATGTTGTGGAAGCGCAGTTGTTATATATTTATATACAAGTTTTTATATGTTATGATTACCATAATATTACATCTAATGTTTTCTGATGTATCGGTTGACAATATGACCGAATAACCAGAAGCACGCCACTTATCATATCATATCTGACAACAAACGCTTGATGATTTGTGGAATCGTTTGGCATTTAATTACATATCACAAACGTTGCCGTTTCAGGTAAACCATGTCAATAAGTTGTTTCCCCTCTTCAAAAATAGGGTGGTTATAGTTGTCCGTGAAAAAGTTTTTTATTCGATGTGATTCTGCAAAGTCGCATTTCTGATAAAAACTAAGTGAGGACGGGACGTCTCCGGTTCCAACAAACATTACGTTACAATCGAGGTAATGTGAAAACAGAAAATCTATCAGTCTTTTTCCATAACTCTTCCGCTGATAGTCAGGCATAACTGCAATATTCTTAATCTCATAAATACCGTCCGTCTCTTTCGTAACCACGCATTCGGCTTTTATTCCATTGTCGTCCAGAACAAACATTTCACCGCGTTCAAGGTACTTGTCTATCATGCTTTCCTGTTCATCAGCCAAGAGTAATAAATCTATAAATTCCTTTTTGCCAGCGGCAATTTTTCTTATTTCCATAACATCCCCCCTATACTAGTCACGACAAGTTGTGTTGATATTGCATTATACAATGTGTACACACACGCTTGCAAGTTCCCGAAGGCAGCGGGGACGAACTCCTGCTGACCTCCTCCCCGCTGCCTGAGGTCACAAATGCGAACATTTCATGGTCTTCTATGGGCATAGTTGACTAGCGCGATAACAATTTGATCAAAGAAGACAAAATGCCCTGAGTTCATCTTTCGTCACCCCGACGTTCTCCACCGCATTTAGCTCTCTTCCATCCAGCCGATAGGACGGTACCGCCCATATGCCTGAAGTTTTGTAGGCGTAATCATTCCCGGCTTGCCCTCTTTCTTTATAGCGTCCGGATGTGAGCGCTTCCGTAAATGCTTCTGCGTCCACGATATCGCTGACGAATTCTGCGAGTGCAGAGACATCCTCGATGTTGATTCGGCTTACAAGCGTTGCATCGAACATTCTTGTATGATATCGCCAAATGTCCGCGCCGACATCTTCCGCGAAATACATACCCTGGATGCACAGGTCACTGTGGAGACCGTAGGACTCGGGGCGTGGGTGAGCCTCACAAGGGTGCCACTCAATTTTGATATCCGCGAACAGATTTGGATCTTCTGCGATGAGCTCTTCAAGATACTCGTAACCTCTCTTGCAGAACGGGCAGATATAATCAAAAAACATTTCTAATGTCCGCATATTTCACCTCACAATGCAAATAAGTGTAAATTGATGGTCTTGTAGAAAAAGCTCGGGAGCGCTGATTTTCCAACGTTCCCGAGCTTGGTGGAGCCTAGGGGGCTCGAACCCCTGACCTCCGCGCTGCCAGCGCGGCGCTCTACCAGCTGAGCTAAGGCCCCATATGGTGCGCCATGTCAAGTTACCTGTTGAAGTATACTTCACCTGGCTCAGCCTTATGTTCTGAGAAGCTTAATAGTTCTTGCACGGTTACAAGTTGATAGCCTTGGGCTGTCAATTCTGGGATGATGCGCGCCATTGCGTCCGCAGTCGAGTCATAGTAATCATGGCATAAGACGATGCAGCCATCTTTTACGTCTCGCATCACAGCGGTATAGGTTGCGTCTGCATTTTTTGTCTTCCAGTCTCGCGCATCGACGTTCCAGTTAATAATGGAGAAACCGAGCTCTTTTGATATGGATTTGATGGTATCATTTACAGCGCCATAGGGCGGTCTGTGCATGGTTGGTCTTGTGCCGCTTGCCGCTTCGATGGCATTTGCGGTATCATTTAGTTCTGCTCGGATTTCTGCATCTGTCAGTTTTGTCAAATCTTTATGAGACCATGAATGTCCGATGACTTGATTTCCCTCTGCAACAGCTCGATTGATGACATCTTCATGTCCTCCGATGAGATATCCTAACACACAAAAGGTCGCATGTCCATTATTTTCAGCAAGTACGTCGAGGATACGTGCGGTTGCCCCTGTATTGGAAGGACCATCGTCAAATGTCAACGCAATCATCGGTTTGTTTGGATCGATATTTGGGTTAATAACAGGTTCTTTATTTGCATCATCCGTTTCCTTTTTTTCCTCTTTTTTATCTTTGGATTCTTTGGATTCTTTGGATTCTTCTTTTGACTTATCTTCTGTTTTGAGTTCTTTTTCGACTTTACTTCCTTTTGAATTTGACGACGACGATTTGGAACATCCCATCAAGGAAAATCCTGTAAATAGTAATATAAAAATACATAAATAAATAATTTTGTTTCGGAAATAGCACATAATTGTCTCCCACATGTCCGTAAATTGTTTCTCTATATAAATGGTAACGCATTATGAAGAAAAATTCAAGGGGTATGCAAACAAATGTTCAATTAGTGCAATGTATTTGTTATAGTTTACACCCGATAATGATTCGTGCGTAGGCTTATATGGGCATCACATCGGACGTGAGCGATGACAACTTTTCGCATATCATGGCGCGCCATATGTCTGTCATCATTAGGCAGGGGTGATTCGGACAAATCCGTTGTTCCCCGTCGTGGGTTTAGGTGCATACTTTGCATCGGTTTTGGTTGCATTGATGATGTCGCTGAAGTAGTAAGATGGATTTTCAAGGAAGTAGCTCTCGGGCTTATAAGAGGACGCTGTAAGCACATAGCTTGAACCTCCACCACCGCCGCCAAATCCGGCACCACCGCCATACCAGCCGCCGCCGCCACCAGCTGAATAGAATGTCTTGCATCTTTCTAAGGAAGCTCCTTTTCCAAAACTGGCTGCGATTACGCCCTGAGAGCCAGACGGGAGATTGTTAATACCAGGCGCGTTTTGTGTGCCGCCACGACCACTCTCTTTGGTTCGACCTCGCTGTTCGTCTATTGTATTTCTTCCGTCTACTCCTTGCTCGCCGCCAGCGTTACCGCCTTCATTATACTTTTTGAAAGCACAGACACCGCCACCGCCGCCAGCTACGATAATTCGATTATATAGGTCATCTTTCAGCACCCTGACATCGGATGCTCCTCCGCCACCTACACCGCGCTGATATTCTGAAAAACTGGTTGAAACATTCAATCCTGCTCCACCACCATTGAATCCACCTTTGATGACTGCATCTCTGCTGTCAAGTGGTTGTGCATCACCAGCACCGCCAGCTTTTAGATAAAGTACGGTGCCTTTTTTGAGTGTCACCGTGCCTGCTGCATAACCGCCGAAGCCGTTTTGCTCAAGGGACACTAAAAGTTGCATTGTGCCATCTGATGATTGTAGGGGAACTTGTCCGCTGTCACCACCCCATGTCTGAATCTTGTATTTTCCAGTCTTGGGAACGGTCCACGTTAGCTCTTTTTGCACATCGCCATCCAGTTCCACACTATCCGCGACATCTTCAGCGGGACAATCAAAGATTAAATAATACTTCTTATTTGCTCCAGAAATGGACACCGAATTTGTGGGTTCGTTGTTTTCATGGGCATTTACGAGTTCAAATGTCCTCTTATTTGAATAACTACGTTTTCCATCCTTGCAAGCATGAACGGTGAACCCGAAAACTTTGGGCGATTCGGCTTTGTCAGGGACATTGATATTGAAGTCGAGTGAGATTTTGAATTGTCGATAGAGGTCTTCCCCGTACACATTTACGGGCTTGGTATCCGATTCGCCGATGGAAAAGAGATAGCCATCGGTTGCGGTTACATTTCCGTCCTCGTCACCGATGAAAAGGACCTGCCTGCCCTCGGTCGCGGTGGGCGGCGTATCAGATTCAACTACCCAGATATTTTTAGCATAGAGCAGTCGTTCCTTGATGTAGCCTGCTGTTCGATCGGTGATTTCTTTTTTCTCAGCATTTCTTTCGACATTTCCGAACAGATGCATGGCGGAAATGATATAGGCGCTCGCAATCCCAATCAAGATTGTACCGATGACCATCGCGCAGATTAATTCAACCAATGTCATTCCTTTTTTTGAGCGTAATATACTTTTGTTGCAGTAGGTATTACGTTGGTCATAATGATTCATTACGCTGCGGGCTCCTTTCCAGGGTCAAATTCGAAAACAGTGAATGCTTTTCCATTTTTCGGGTCTTTGTGTCGTTGGCTCTTGACTGGTATCTTTGCATCGCCAAGTGTCAGCTCCTCTTCCGTTGCCTCACCGATGGTTTGTGTCGCAATCTCTTGCTCCAATGTTTGATCAGATTTTGAGTTATTCGTCGATTTCATATCCAGCTTTGACGTCATGGTGAAACCAGCTGCCATGCACAATCCAAGGATGACGATGATGGCAAGTGCGATGATGCACTCAACCAAGGTCATGCCTTTTTTATTTTTCTTTCTGTTCGAACTTTTTTTATTCATGTCAATACTCCTATTTGCTTGCATATTCTCCCATGGTCCATGTGCCTCCCTCGGTAGTGCCTGCTCCTCCTGAGCCTGGTGGGGACATTTTGAAATGTTTACATTCGCCCGTCTCGGCATCGTGACAATTACATAAATAGTCATCGGCATACTTTCCATGCGGCAAGGTATCTGGAACAGATGCTGCGTCACCGACAGTCAGCAATTCTTTAAAGTCGCCGAGTAGGTGGATTCTGCCTGATGTACCCCATAGCTTTGCACCAACGGCATCTTTGAAGTTGATTTTGCCACCTGCTTTAAAACCGAAACCGTTTACTGCATCCGAACCGTAGACATAGATACCGCCGCCACCTGACGCAGGACTGTCTGTATTACCTAGTTTATCAAGCTCCATCATATCTTTGAGATTGACTTTGCCGCCGTTGTATACGTAGATATTGCCTTTGATATGAGCCGCCGTTTCAATATTTAGTATCCCGCCGTCTACGTAGATATCGGTTTCGATATTGGCGCGATCGTTGATGTTTCGTTTGATTGTCAGCGTGCCTCCAGCAGCAACGACAATCTCCTTTGGCATGATGTTCATGTGGTTCTCATCGGATTCGTAATTGTAAAAATCTTGGCTACCTCCGCCACGTTCGCCGCCTATCGGTGTGAACCCATCAGGACCAACTTCTCCTTTCACGACAAGACCATCTTGAATCTCACTGTCGATGGTCAGTTCGTGATTATTGCCAACGTAGATTGTCCCACCTTTGATTGTCAGCGTACTGTATCCATTTTGCCCAATTCCCTCTGGGTGCAAAATCTCTGATTTTTTTACTTCATTTCCATCCGACATCAAGACGATATCCGTGTCTTGGATGACTTGATGATAGGTTGCTTGCACGACGGCTAGTGATGCCTGACCGCGATCTCCAATAAAGCCTCTCATTTTCGAAGCGGGACCGTCAAAGGTTACTCCAGAGCCACTCCCTTTGCATGTCAGTGTGCCACCGATTTTCAAGCTGCGGTTGGAATAGATGACGCCACCTGCGAGTGAACCGTCCGAAGACGTTTTGTTGACAATGTTGACACCCTGCATGATGCGGGCTGCTTCCGTTGTATGTGGCCCGTCAAGCAAATACATCGAGAAATTGTTTCCCCAATATACGGGCGGAAATGCAAAACCACTTTTACCTAGGTTTTCTTGTAACGCATTCGCTGGGTTTGTCACATCCAGACCCGCGACCACGTGATTTCGGTATCGCTGTTTCTCGCCCCAGTGATGGGTTACATAGTTTGCCCAGTTTCGCCAATCCAACTCGTCAGAATTGTAGATTTGACCATACGGTCCAAATAATAATTCTGACGGAATGGACTCTTCCTTGCTGTTCTTTAGATAGATTGTTCCATCTGCCCAATTATTTGGATAAAATGCTAGACCATTGCGGATGAAGTCAGAACTCCAACCAGAACTCGTATTTTCTGGATCTATAATCTGTATATCTTCATCGTATATACCTGGTACTGCCGCTACTTGAGCCGACGAATTGGACGATGAATAGTTGTCATAAA
This sequence comes from Eubacteriales Family XIII. Incertae Sedis bacterium, assembly GCA_031261525.1. Lineage (GTDB taxonomy): Bacteria > Bacillota > Clostridia > Peptostreptococcales > Anaerovoracaceae > JAISJM01. Next base: position 806 of record JAISJM010000173.1, on the reverse strand, counting down.
AATCAAGTCCGAGATAAGCATATTTCGGGGTGCCGCTGGTTCGTTCACCTGTACCCGTATTGCCGAGTCGCAGCTTGACGCTCTTGCTTTGGGTGTCAATAATCGAGAACTGGTTGACCTTAACATTTCCCACTTTGCCTACCTCGTGAGAAAAATTTGCTGCTACATCACCCGCACTGATTGGATTAATCGTCATCTTGCCATTCATCGGCGCAAGCAGTCTCATCTGTGCGATTGGTCCCTTGTCGGTCGTCGCATTTCGACCTGCCTGATCGATTGCCGGCAGATCCCGAGGACCAGATACCGTGTTGGAACCGCCAATGTCGACCGTCTCCATCCATGTGGCTTCTCGCTGGCTTTCTGGATGACCGATGACGCTATAACGGCGGGTGCGGTTCTCTTGATTGTATTTCTTGATTTGCGATGTGTTCGCAGACGCACCTGGAATCGCAGGACCATTCGACGCACCGAAGGCAATATTCACTGGATTCTTATCTGTCTCGAATCCATTCTGTCCTGTATTGATATTGTCAACGATATTTCCATATCTTTTGCTAGGATCAAGCTTCGATGTAGGATGCGGAAATAGCCCATTCGTTGATTCCGCTTTATGCTTGAGCGTCAGACTGACCACCTTTGTGCGACCTTGGTAGGTTGCGACGGAAGTAACTTTGAGAATGTTTTTCTTGATACCGTCTGTAAATGCAATGGTTACTTTGCAAGCGCCTGTATTTTTCGGTAGCTGGTCTTTCGGAAGGAAAAATTCCTTTCCTTCTTTGTTCGAAGAATCAATCTTATTTAAAAAG
>JAISJM010000153.1 GCA_031261525.1 Eubacteriales Family XIII. Incertae Sedis bacterium | reverse complement strand
GGCTTCGTTGGTTTTATCATTCCGCATATGGCACGGCGTATCGTTGGTCCAGACTTTAGCTATTTACTGCCCGCATCAGCACTCATTGGATCGATTATCATGATGGTCATCTTCCATGTTGCGATGGCAGTTGGCTGGGCTGCAAATATCAATCTGATGACGAGCTTAGTCGGCGGCTGTATCTTCCTTGTGATGATTGTATGGTTTAGGAGGAAGAGTCATGCAGATTGGGTATAAGCGAAAGATGCAGTTTCTTATCCTTGGTATCGTCGTGATTTTCTTTTTCTCAATGACAGTAAAGACGACAGTTCCAGGTTTCAATACACCAGCTGAAGCGATGCGTAATCTATATACATGGATTGAATTGAATCTTGCAAGACTGTTTCACCAGCCGATTTGGCTTGACCGATTTGATGTCATCATGGCGCTCGGCGGAAGCTATCAAGATACGGTTTCTCGTTTTCTGATTTCAGTCATTACCTTTGCATGCGGGATGCTACTGGCATTATCTGGAAATATATTCCAAAGCGTCTTTCGTAATCCAATCGCTGCACCTGCAATGCTTGGGGTTGGCACAGGCGTGCATATTGGCATCGTTGTATTGGTCTTGACTTATGAGACTGCTGCGTATGGCATGCCTGGCACAAAATATGCGTATTGTTATCTATTTGCGTTGATTATGCTCGGTGCGGTCATGCTCATTGCAAAGTTATCCAGTGGGAAACGGAAATTTTCTGTATTTGATTTGTTGATTGTCGCATCGATTTTCTCATCGGTGGTTGGTGCTGTAACGAGTTTCTTTACGTATGGTATGGACAATGATTTGGCGCTTGTCATGCAGGATATCTCCAATGCAATCATCGTAAATACAGATTCCTTGTCTTTGGGAATCCTTGGAATTGTGACGCTGATTAGCGTGCTACCGTTTTTCCTGTTGAGATTTAGCTTCAATGCGGTTTGTTTTGACAATGAGGAGTCTTCCAGTATGGGCGTCAATACACGATTCATTAAGTTTTTCTCGCTCGTACTTGGTAGTTTGATGGTTGTCGCAGGGATGGTGCACAGTGGATCTGTGGGTATGATTTCACTCATGGTACCGTTTATCTCAAGGAGCCTTTTCGGTGCAGAATCGCGCAATTTATTTTGGGGCAACCTGTTGCTTGGTGGATTGGTATTGTTGATTTGCCGTGATATCGCAGCATTTATTCCCTATGGTAATCATGGATTTCCGATTGGTGGCATTGTGCAATTTCTTTCGATGCCGATCTTTATACTTATTTTGATTTCAGGCAGGAGGACTTGGGAATGAAGCTAGAATTAAAAGATGTTGCCTGTGGATATACAAAGAATCATAACGTGCTTGAACATGTGAATTTCACCGTATCAACAGGTGAGATTTGCTGCTTACTTGGTCCAAACGGTGTGGGAAAGACGACCTTGTTTAAGACGATATTGAAATTACTTCACCCAAATGCAGGCAATGTATATTTAGATGGTCAGAACATTGCAAAATGGACATCTTCGAAGCTCGCACGAGAGATGGCATATGTCTCGCAGTTTCATGTGCCGCCCTTTCCTTATATTGTAAAGGATGTGGTGCTTTTGGGACGTATGAACAGCGTCGGATATTTTGGGCAACCCAAATCTCATGATTATGATGTCGTAGATCAAGCGATGGTGGATATGGGCATTGAGCATCTTCGGGATCGAATATACACGGATATCTCTGGCGGCGAGCGTCAACTCGTCATGATTGCAAGGGCGCTTGCGCAGAAGCCGAATATGCTTGTCCTCGATGAGCCGACAGCAAGTCTTGATTATGGCAATATGATTCGTGTCATGAAAAAGATTCTTGCTTTAAAAGACAAAGGGTATGGTGTCATCATGACAACCCATCTACCTGATCAGGCATTTCTGTGTGACTCAAAAGTCGTTTTGCTGCAACGCGATGCGCCCATTTTATTTGGCGATGCCTCAGCCATCATCACACAAAAGAATCTGCTTGAGGCATACAAGGTCGATGTAAATGTCATCGAATATGTGAATGATCAGGGTCAGCGTATGAAAGTATGTGCGCCAATCATTTGATTCATACACATCATTCGTTTGAATATTGTATTTTTATAAAAGATTTTCGGAGATTACCAAAAGAAAAAGAAGGAGACAGACATGGGACGTGAAAATGAAAATGATCTTCAGGCACCATTTATCAACTGGGACGAGCTTGCAAAGCTCGCTTTTCGCGGGATGATGCCAGGATCACAAAAGGAGAAACATAGCAAAGATGGTAAAAATAGCAAGGATGGCGAAAAGAAAGGCATGGGGCCTGGGCGAGGTATTGGTGGCTGGGATGGTGCCGCTGAAAATTATAACCGAATGGTTCAGATGGAGAAACGCTATACTTTGAAGCAGATTGACTGCTTGGACATCACAAAAGACGATACCGTTCTTGATGTATGCTGTGGACCAGGAAGACTTGTTGTACCGATTGCAGCTCGCGCAAAATCCGTAACAGGATTGGACGCATCACCAAAGATGCTTGAATACTTAGACAAATATGCTGCAGAAGAGGGCGTGACAAATTACAAGACAATTCTTCAAGATTGGGAGGATAAGGACGCTGCGCTGCAAGTACCACAGCATGATATCGTCGTCACATCAAGGAGCCTTGGCCTTCATGATGTTGGCATTCTTTCGAGACTTGCACGAAAAACAGTCATGATGACCGTATGGGCAAATGGCGCAAAATCCATTCCACAGATTACAGGCGCGTTGTTTCGAGATGTCGTGAATGAAGACGAAGAAAAGGGATATCATCATCCTCCATTTCCAAAGATGGACAGAAGACTTGGCAACAATATCTTCTACAATAAAGTCTATGATTTAGGATATGAGCCCAATGTACGAATTTTAGATGATGGATGGGAACGAACCTTTTCAAGTAGAGACGAAGCTTACAATGAATTATTTAAATTGGCACCAGCGTTCCTTGCAGAGAAAAAGATTAATATGGACATCTTCCATGCAAATGTAGACAAATTCCTTACGGATGTAGATGGCAGCGTAACTTACTTCGCGCCAACGAAGTCTTTTGTAATTTGGTGGGATACAAATAACGACAAATAATGAGAATGAATTAGAAAGAAGGAACTGTTTTGCCAAACAATCAAGAAAAATTATCATCACAAACAGTAGCAGAAAGTGCGGCTCAAATTGATCGAATCATTGATAATATCGAGACGGTCATCATTGGAAAACGTAGCGCTGTTGAGCTCGTCGTCCTGTCGATGCTTAGTGGTGGGCATGTACTCATCGAGGATGTCCCAGGTGTTGGAAAGACGAGCCTTGTTTCGGCACTTGCGAAGTCTATCGACTGTGACTTTAGCCGTATTCAGTTCACACCTGATGTCATGCCATCCGATGTGACTGGATTCTCGATTTTCAATCAGAAGACACGTGAGTTTGAGTTTCGTCCGGGTGCTGTCATCAGCAATATTATCCTTGCGGATGAAATCAACCGCGCATCTGCCAAGACGCAATCTAGTTTGCTTGAAGCGATGGAGGAGCGACAGGTGACGGTAGATGCACAGACCTATGAACTTGCGGATCCATTTATGGTACTTGCTACAGAAAATCCGCTGGAGTCTTTTGGAACCTATCCCTTGCCGGAAGCGCAGATTGATCGATTCCTTATCAAGATATCCATTGGCTATCCTTCCTTTGATCAGGAAGTAAGGGTGGTTGATCTTGGCAATAAAGGTAAGGCGGCGATCAAGCCTGTTGTCACAGGTGCAGATATTGTAAAACTGAAAATGTATGCAGGAAATATCCACGTAAGTTCAATGATTACAAATTATATTGTTCAGATTGTAACGTCGACGAGAAATCATGCAGAAATCCAGATTGGTAGCAGTCCACGTGGCAGTATTGCACTCTATAATTTGAGCCGTGCTTATGCGCTATCCAAAGGTCGAAATTATGTCATTCCAGATGATATCAAGTATCTTGCCCCCTATGTGTTGACACATCGAATCTCACTGACACATGAGGCAAAACTCAACGGGCGCGCAGCTGGGCAGATTATCGATTCGATACTCAGCAACATTGTCGTACCCATTATGGATGCAAATGAGCATGCATAGTTTGAAGAAAATCAAAAATAGAATATTGAAAGTATTTTTGTGTGTGATTCTTCTGGGTATCTGTGCGATACCTGCGATATTTATGAATACAATCTATGGCTATCTTCCTGGATTGATGGTGGTTGTGGCCATTGCATGTTCCTTTGTTTATCTTCAGTTGCAACGCAGGATGCTTGTCTATGAGGAGTTATCCGATTTATCCGATTGCCGAAGAGAGACGGATATTGAATTTTCGGTGGAACTTCGAAATAGATTTGTACTTATTTTCCCAAAAGTGGAAATTTATTTCTATGTATCAGATCTCTTTGATGAAGATGATACGGTGACGAAATCGGTCATCACATTGGCGCCAAAGGAATCTCGTAAATTTGATTTCTCTGTACGATTTGATCACCTCGGAATCTACAGTGCTGGCTTAAAGAAGATTGTTATCCATGATTTGTTGGGGCTATTTTCATACACGATTGAAAATGAAAATCGGTTCAAGGTTAGTGTGACCCCAAGAATTTTTGATGTAGAACATTTAAACATCTCAGATACAGCACTGACGGATAGCGAGCGTATGATTGTGACAACAATCAATGACGGTGCCGATTATACAGGGGTAAGAGAATATACATGGGGTGATCCCATTAAATTGATTCACTGGAAACTATCTGCACGCGCAGAGAGTTATCTGACGAAGCAGTTTGAAAGCTATGGCGTGGTTGGAATCACGATTCTTATGGATTCCTTTTCTCCAGAGTATGATCGAGAGAATCTCATGTCAATCTTCGATGGCATCATAGAGACCAGCTTGTCCATTGGACATTTTGCAGAAAAAAGCGGTTTGGAATATGAGATTATCTACACCGATCGTTACGGTGAACGTAGACATTTGCACAAAGGAACTCGAACGGATTTCATCACGATGATAGATGATATTCCCAAGATTTCTACGACGGATGGTCTGCATACAGGAGCCGAATTGTTACGGGAAGAGGGCGGTTCTCGCCTCTCACATGGCAATATTGTATATGTCACGGCATATGTTTCAAAGGAAATCACGGATATCTTACTCGAACTGAAAAACAGAGGCAAAAATCCACTTCTTTTCGTCATCGTTCCCGATTCGCTATATGGAGAGGAGCGTGAGACCTTTCTGAGACCACTTAAATTATTACAAAATGCAGGTATTGCATGGCATGCCTTAAAGACGGCAGCTGAACTTGGAGGAGGTGATCTGGCTTGATGTTTGGACGATATCTAAAAAACGCAAGCTGGGATTTCGTTCTTTGTGTCATCCTCGTCTGCTGCATCAATGTGACGATAGACAGCGCTTTCTTTGTACCTCGTATGCAGCAATATAATTATGCACTCATGATCGGACTTGCGGTATTGTTGAATGTGCTGTTATTTGTAGGTGCTTATGACAAGAGGAGTATTGTCATCACAATCGGTGCCTTTATCGTTGCGATAGCTGCATTTCTGATTGTCACGCGTGGGACGTCAATCAATATATTTGCGGAGACAGAAGAAAACCCATATACATTCTATATCCTTCTTGCCTTGGTGGCATTGATTGTATTTTTACTTTCTAGGATACGGATTGGCGTCATTGTGTTATTTGCTTCGGGCATATTGATTTTAGGCGCAGTTGAGTTTTTATATCAATCAGGTCATCTCTTTTCATTTGTCGTGTTTATCTGTGCTACGGGCGCGATGTATGTTTTGAAAAATTATATGAAAAATGTCATCCAAACGAGTACTGTACAAAATGCTTTTGGTAGAACTTTTACGGTTGCCGTCGTCACAATATTGATTGTTTTTGGAATCAGCGCAGGATTGTTCTTTGGTGTTGTGCGCCAGATGGATCCACAGGCACGGGAATTGAAGCTGATTACACGCTACATGGCACTGCCGACCGTCCCGAAAGTTGGCGTTGGTGATACCTATATTGTCCACGATAAAGAGATGACAACAGACCAGTTAAATGAAGAGATTCGAAAGCTAAAAAAACAGGAAGCCGAAAAGCAAAAGGAAGAAGAGCTGGAAAAATTAGAGGCTCAGAACAATGCTGGGCTGTCCCCAAACCTACTCGACATTCTAAAAGACGCACTCTTTCGCCTCATCGATTATATGAAGGATGGGTATGGATGGCTTGTCATCACGCTTGCGATTATGATGCTGTGCGTCGGCTCAATCGGTTTGAAGCTGTTATCAAGGCGTTTATGGTATCAAAAGCGATTGACGGAAAGTTATGAAGTGCAAGTTCGGAAGATGTATCAATATTATCTGAATAAGTTCCATATCATGAAGATTGAGCGTCAAGAGGGGGATACACTGTATGAATTTGTAACACGGGCTAAATCACATCTTGAGCGATTTAGCGTCGGTCTTGAAGAACGAGCTGGACCAAGCAGTTTCAAGGCATTGACGGAGACTTACGTCAAGATTAGTTATGGCAATGACGAGGTGACCGAAGATGAAATCAAACGATATTTAATATTTCACAGAGCGTTTTATAAGAATAGCCGCACGTATCTGGGGAATTTTGGATATATAAGAAAGTTTTTCGTATTGTAGTTAGAAGTTTTATTGGAGAAAGGGACACGTTATGATTTACAGTAAAAGAAGTATGAAGAGGAGTATGCTTTGCTGGCTTACAGTACTCGCCCTCGTGGTGACATTGTTTATGCCGATTACCGCACAAGCTGCCGAGACAACAAGTGCTTGGGAAGCACCAACATTTGCACTTCCCGTTGATGATGATATTGTCAAGGTGGGTGCACATTCTGCAGCGGTTACTGCTGTGCACTATCTTGGTGGTAATCTCGTGACAGAACGCCGCACAGATTTTGGCAATATCAATAGTGCAACAACGCCAGCTGATAAACTGGCGGCAGCGAAGACCTATACACAGCTCGGTGTATTTGGAACTTCATTGAATGAATCTCCAGATCCATATATCTGGAATTATATCTACAATCTCTATGCGGCAACAAAGGGGAAATCACAAGTACAAGACGCTGTGTATATGATTGATATAGGTAGCCCTGCAGATGCGGATACGACAGTAAATGAGGAGCTTGGAACATCCTACACGCTTGCTAGAAAACCAGATATTCTGCTAGGTATCAATACACCTAGTGGTAAGCCTAGCTATCAGGAATTAATCGATGCGTTGAATACAGGTATTGAGACGACAGCTCCTGCATTCTATAGTCCTGCACAAGTTAATTACAAAATGGCAACGATTTATGAGCAGAGTGATACGATGTATGCACTTTCTGATGCCATTGCCGCTTCGGGCAAGGCAGGTCGCTACGGTGATACAAATGAAATTGCGCAGACTTATGAGAAAGTTCTAAAGGGATTGCAATTTTATGTGCTTTCGAAGATTGCAGATGGAACCATTGAAAAACGTACTGTCGCTGTTGTTGATCCTACACCACAGGGTGATGGTACCTATAAGGCTTATACAAGTAATGATGTACAAGGTACAGCGTCTTCCAACAGAAGTGCGGAGTATACGGAAAATACAACAAATAACCTGCTTGATGTAATCGACGAAGCGACGACAGGATTCTTCACGCCACAAGAGCTCGTGCAGGCAGACGTCATTGTAGCTGCAGCTGGTGGCGGCGCTACAACGCAATCACAGGCTCAAATTATCAATAATTTGAAAGAGGCTGGTGTTACGGAATTGGCAATTCCACCAATTTATACAACAGCACCTTTGACGACATTTGGTATCGTCATGAATTCTGTAGAAAATATCTATGGTATTCCATTCTATCAGGGATTCGTATATCCAGAGGTAATCAACCCAGTCTATGGCGCAATGTATCTTTATGAGAAGATGTATCACATTGCAGATTTAGATACAATAAAATCTCTCGTAGTAACGAATTTTGAAAATGCATCTGTTGCAAAGGGTGTCGTGCGTGATCCTAGTGGCTATACAACGGATATCGTTCAGTCTCAAATCGACCTCGGATTGCAGTACTACAAAGCTCATGAAAGTGATTTCATTGCCAAGAAACTTGAATTAAGCAACAATATCGATCCTGCAAGCATTGATCTGGATGCTGAATATAATGATCCTGCGATTGATGGTGGTCTCTTTGATTCAGAAGCAGCGAAGACAGATTTGGCTACAGCTATTATAGAAGCTGTTGCAGATGATACCTATACGGGGAATGCATTTACACCTGAGCCATCCGTGACAATCAGCGGTGGTCAACTTGTAAAGGATGTGGACTATACTTATTCCTATTCGAACAATACCAATGTTGGAACAGCTAAGGTTACAGTTAATGGAATAGGTAACTATAAGGGCAGTGCACAGACGACATTTGCAATCAAGCCTCAGTCCATCTCTAAAGCCACGGTTGCATCTGTTGCGAAGAAAACTTACACAGGCAAAGCATGGAAGCCTGAGCCAGCAGTAAAACTTGGAAGCAAGACACTGAAAAAAGGTACTGATTTTACGTATTCCTATGCGAGCAATACGAATGCAGGTACGGCAACCGTTACAGTAAAAGGTACGGGAAACTATACTGGCAGTGCAAAGACGACATTTGCCATTGCACCTGCAAAAGTGTCTGGACTCACTATCGCAAAAATTAACGATCAGACTTACAACGGTAGTGCAAAGAAGCCTGCGCCAGCTGTTAAATTTGGAAGTACAACATTGAAATCAGGTACGCACTATACGGTGACACATTCAAGCAATAAGAATGTAGGAAAAGCTTCGTTTAAGATTACAGGCAAAGGCAACTACACTGGTACAAAGACCGTTACTTACAAAATCAATCCAAAGAAAACTTCAATCACAAAGGTTGCTGTTGGCAAAGCGCAGCTGACACCAACTTGGAAGAAGATTGATGGTACAACGAAGTATCAAGTTCAATATAGGGTAAAAGGCACAAGCAAATGGACATCAAAGACTGTATCGAACAAGAACACTTCGTACAAAATCACAGGTCTTAAAAAAGGCAAGACCTATGAGATTCAAGTTCGTTCTTATAAGACCGTATCAAAAGTAAATTATACGAGTGCATGGTCTGCTACAAAGACAAGCTCTAAAGTAAAATAATTTAAAATTTGAGAATTATTTGATGATTATTTGAGAACAAAACGACCAACAATCAAACGGGAACCCATTTGTGCAATGGCTGTGCAAATGGGTTTTCTTTCTCATAATTAATGATATAATGTCTGAGGGAAGGGTGAAAGTTTATGAAAAGAAATGTCAATGTTGCGAGCGCAAAAGAAATGATATTATCTCTATCGGGGTGTGTGTCTGTGGAGACAATTTCAATCGATACAGCCTTGAACCGCGTGATTGCGGATGATTTTATTGCTCATATTGCTGCGCCACCATTTGCGCGCAGTGCCTTTGATGGATATGCTTTTCGTAGCGAGGACGTTGCTCATGCGTCAAAACAATCACCTGTGACATTACAGATTGCTGAGGAGGTTCCTGCGGGACATGTGCCTACCGTCTTTGTTGAGCAGGGGCACGCCGCGAAGATTTTGACAGGAGCGCCAATTCCAGATGGTGTAGATACGGTTATTAAATTTGAATTGACGAAATTTGATGATGATTCCGTTACGATTTTTTCTCCCGTTCCAAAGTATGACAATATTGTACCCGCGGGAGAGGATTATCCTGAGGGGAAAGTTTTAATTAAAAAAGGTTGTGTGATTACGCCAGCAGTGATTGGCATGATTGCATCGCAGGGATTGGATACGGTAGAAGTCTATCGGCGTCCTCGCGTGAGTATGATTAACGTTGGATCGGAGCTTGTGCCACTCGGCGAATCTTTATCAGCCGCGATGATTTACAACAGCAGTGGCTATGTGCTTGGTGGCTACTTCGAGGATGCGGGGGCAGATTTTCACAATGCAGAACTTGTAAATGATGAACCCGGCGATATCATCGCCGCAATCGAATCTGTATATGATGATTCTGATATCATCGTGACAACAGGTGGTGCCTCAACAGGAGACTATGACTGTGCGTATCGTGTCTGCGAGCAGATGAATGGCGATGTCCTTTTCTGGAAGATTGCAATGCGGCCGGGGGGCGCGATTCTCGCTTATACTTTGCGCGGGAAATTAATTTTGTCGCTTTCAGGCAATCCTGGTGCCGCGGTATTGGGTCTTCTTTATGTGGGCATTCCGTATTTGAAAAAACTCAGCGGACGTGTGGATGTGCTTTACGAAGAAGTAGAAGTTTTGCTTCGTGAAGCACTGACGAAGAAGAATCCAAAGACACGGCTTGTACGTGGCTGGCTTGAGATCGAACATGGCAAAGCTTATTTTGCTGCAGAGCCGAATCAACGTGGTGGCGATCTCTCGTCCCTGATACATTGTGATTTACTTGTTGAGTTACCCGCTGGCACGCCGCCGCTACCTGCGGGGGCATGTGTCAAAGCATATCGAATTGGATAAGAAAGAATATAATTTATGATTGATCAATATGGAAGAACGATTGATTACATGAGGTTATCTGTTACAGACCTCTGCAATCTTCGGTGTATTTATTGTATGCCCTCAGAGGGCGTGACGAAACGGAATCATCAGGATATCTTATCTGTTGAAGAAATCGAAGAGATTGTGCAGACAGCAGCAAGCTTAGGTATCCACAAGATTCGTCTGACAGGTGGAGAACCACTCGTCAGACGCGGGATTGAAGAAATTGTCGCGCGTGTCGCAAATGTCTCTGGAATTGACGAAGTCGCATTGACGACAAATGGCATATTGTTACCAGAGAAGATTGATTTTTTAAAACAAGCAGGCGTAACACGCATCAATATCAGCTTGGATACGCTGAATGAGAATCTGTATCGTGAGATCACGCGTGGTGGTGAACTCGCAGATGCCCTACGTGGAATCGAAGCGGTACTCGCCGCAGGAATGTTGCCATTGAAGATCAATGCCGTGTTGATTGGTGGCGTAAATGACGAGCAAATCGTACAACTTGTGGAACTTACAAAAAACGAAGAGGTGCATCTTCGGTTTATTGAATTGATGCCAATGGGTCAGTGTGTCGATTGGAATCAAGAGCGATTTATATCGGCAGATACCGTGCTGAAGAAGATTCCAGCCTTGCATTTTATTGGCAGGCAAGGCGTGGCAAATGTCTACAGACAAGAGGGCTATAAAGGCACCGTGGGATTAATCAATCCTGTAAGCAATCATTTTTGTGAATCTTGTAATCGCATCCGCGTGACTGCAGATGGCAAGATGAAACCATGTCTACATTCGCACGATGAAATTGTCTTAAAAGGATTGCATGGGAAAGCTTTGTTCGATACAATGAAGCAAGCAATTTATGAGAAACCGTGTTCTCACCATCTAGATTCTGATACTGGAAGTGATAGCGCTCGAGATATGTATTCGATTGGCGGATAGTGTGAGTGGGTAGCGCTGACATGTAGATAGTAGCGCTGACATGTAGATATAAGGAAGGAAACATTCAATTATGGCGGATTTAGCGCACGAATTGACGCACTTTAATGACGAAGGGCGTGCCCATATGGTGGACGTGACGGATAAGGATAAAACCTACCGAACTGCTACTGCGCGAGGTGCTGTGTCTGTAAATGAACACACTTTTCAGCTCATTGAAGCGGGTGGTATCAAGAAAGGTGATGTCCTCGCGGTTGCGCAGGTCGCAGGAATTATGGCAGCAAAACGGTGTTCGGATCTGATTCCGATGTGCCATCCGATTGCACTTACTGGTGTAGATATCTCATTTGAACTGGATTCTACGCATCATACGATTGAGATTCAGGCTACGGCAAAGTGTACAGGTGAGACAGGCGTCGAGATGGAAGCTTTGACGGCAGTCTCGGTCGCTGCATTGACCATTTACGATATGTGCAAGGCGGTGCAGCGAGATATTCGAATCGGTGAGATCCATTTGCAGACAAAGACAGGCGGGAAATCTGGCGATTATCGAAATGAATCAGAATGAATCAGAATGAATCGAAATGATTCGGAATGACTCGATTGGACAGTGGAAATAGTAAATAGAAAATAGCAAATAGAACGTGCAGAATGGAGTAAACGATGGCGAGCGTGAAAGCAGTATGTATCAGTGAGCGAAAAGGAGAACGCAAGCATCCCGTAGATGTCATTACGGTCAAAGCGGTAGGCGGCGTTGTTGGAGATGCGCATGGCGATGATTTAAAAAGACAGATTAGTCTTCTCGGAGTTGAAAGTGTCGATAAGTTGCGCGATGCAATGCCGACATTGGCACCAGGTGATTTTGCTGAAAATATTCTGACAGAGGGTCTGACTTTATATGAACTGCCAATCGGAACAGAATTGAAGATTGGTGATGTCAAGCTTGAGGTGACACAGATTGGGAAAGAATGTCATCAAGGCTGTGAGATTCGTAAACTGACGGGTGACTGTGTCATGCCGCGTGAGGGGATATTTGCAAAGGTCATCATCCCTGGAGATATCAAAGCTGAGGATGAAGTGGTGGTGCTATGAAAATTGTAAAGACAGAAGATGCGGTTGGTTGTATTGTCGCGCACGACATGACGCAGATTATTCCTGGTAAATATAAAGGAGAACCATTTAAGGTGGGTCATGTCATTCAGGAATCAGATATTCCAGTCTTGCTCAGTATTGGTAAAGAGCATGTATATGTGCAAGAATCTTCTGATCAGGAGGACGATGTGGAGGTTCATGAAGATGCTGCAGCTGCATTTCTTTATGAATTGGCTGCGGATATGCACATGCATCCAACGGAGGTAAGTGCTGGACGCATCAATGCGATTGCCAATGTAGATGGCATCTTTCGTACCGATACAGCACGTCTTTTTGCACTCAATAGCCTGCCCGATGTAACCGTTTCTGCACGTCATAATTATTCGATTGTCCATCAAGGAGATATGCTCTTTGGTGCAAGGGTTACGCCATTGTCTGTACCTCGTACGATATTAGAGGAGGCAACGCATGTAGTTGGCGAGGCACCGATATGTAAAATTTATCCATTTAAACAAAAGAAGGTAGGAATTGTAACGACGGGTAAAGAAGTGTATGATGGTATTATTGAGGATGGATTTGCACCTGTACTTCGCAATAAATTAGCGGGCTATGATTATGAGGAAATGGGGCAGGTCATCTTGCCTGACGAACACGAGCGGACGACAAAAGCCATTTTGGATTTCATCGATCAAGGTGCGGATATCATTCTGGTTACAGGAGGCATGAGCGTTGATCCTGATGACCGTACACCGCTGGCAATTAAAAATACTGGTGCGCAGATTATCACCTACGGCACACCCATTTTCCCAGGAGCGATGTTGATGCTCGCCTATCTGGGTAATGTGGCAATCCTTGGGGTTCCTGGTGGCGCGGTGTTTTCAAAACGGACGACACTCGATATATTGCTTCCACGTCTTATGGCAGATATTAAAGTTTCGCTTGATGATATCAATCGGCTTGGTAATGGTGGGTTGTGTCTATTGTGTAAGACATGCATCTTCCCAAATTGTGGGTTTGGAGTAGAATAATTCAATGAATATAGATCGCTATAAAAAACAAATTATCTTTTACGGCATTGGCGAAGCGGGGCAGCAGAAACTATTAAAATCTCGCGTAACGATTATTGGCATGGGGGCGCTCGGTTCCGTTATTGCAAATGGTCTCGCACGTGCAGGAGTCGGCTATCTACGGCTCATCGATCGTGACTATGTCGACTGGTCCAATCTGCAGCGCCAAGTGCTCTTTACGGAAGAAGACGCGAAAGAGAATCTGCCGAAAGTCATCGCGACAAAGAATCATCTGACTGAAATCAACAGTGAGATTGAGATTGAAGCTATTTCTTCGGATGTCAATTCTTCCAATATTGAGGGTTTTATCCAAGACGTAGATTTGGTCGTGGATGGCACCGATAATTTTGAAATCCGTGGTCTCATCAATGAAGCTTGTGACAAACATCAAGTCAAATGGATCTATGGCGGTGCACTTGCATCCGGTGGCGCGACGATGAATATCTTGCAAGGTGAGGAGACTCCGTGTTTCAGATGTTTTATGGACGAATTGCCCGAAGAGGGCACGTATGATACGTGTAGCACGGTCGGCGTGACCAATGCAATTACTGGAATCATCGCATCTTTTGAAGTATCCGAGGCGATTAAAATTCTTACGGATTCGGACGCCGTATCGACACAGTATCTTGCGATTGATACCTACGATAATCTGATTGATTATATCGATGTCGAGAAGAATCCAAACTGCCCCGTCTGTGGTCAGAAACAATATACGCAGTTAGATAGTCCTGCAGGCTCTCTAAGTACGAGTCTCTGCGGCACCGATTCATGGCAGGTTGCATCAGCCGCCAATAAGAAAATCAATCTGAAATTATTGGCCGCAAGGCTTGAAAATGTCGGCGATGTGAATTATACAAAGTTTATTCTCAGTTTCAAAAACGAAGAAGTCTCGTTTAAGATATTTCCGGATGGTCGGGCAATTTTCGAGAATGTGAGAGATGGAATCGCAGCAAAGACAGCATACGCAGAATACATCGGATTATGACGAGAAGAAAGAAGAGGATCTTATGACACTTAAAATTATTATGGTAGGTTCGATGAAAAATGCTTTCGGATGGAAGCCATCGGTTACGGTCGATGTTGACAAAGATGAGATTACGGGGGAAGATCTGCTGTCGCTCATTGGGCTCGACCGAGATGAAGCGAAGATGTTTGGTTTCTTGCTCGTCAACGGCACAAAAGTCAATCGAGAAGCTGCGGTGGATTTCATAATCAAAGAGGGCGATACGATTAAGGCATTTCCAAAGACCTTTGGTGGCTGATTTTGCGACATTTGCATATGCAAATGTCTTTTTTTATGTCTTCTACTGGATGAATTAGCTTTATAAGTCAGAATATTTTGAATTACTTTTCTTTGTTCATTTTGCAACTTTTCACACACATACAAAAGTAATTTGTTATATGATGTCATGTATGAATTAGATTCGTATTCATCAGGAGGGGATTTATGAGTTACATTAAGAAGACTTTAACAATCAATGGTGCAGACAGGATGTTTATCTGCGACCCAGAGACGGATACGCTGGCAGTTGTGCTTCGTCGTCTTGGGCTTACTGGCACGAAAATCGGCTGCGGAACGGGTGTCTGCGGTGCTTGCTCGGTGATTCTCGATGGCAAAGTCGTCAGGTCTTGTACGCGTAAGATCAAGGGAATTAAAGATTTTTCGAAAGTAACAACAATAGAGGGCATCGGCACCGTGCTTCATCCACATCCGCTACAATCCGCTTGGATCAATGTAGGCGCCGTTCAGTGTGGTTTCTGTGTGCCTGGTTTTATCGTGTCCGCATATCAGCTTTTACAAGAGAATGCATCGCCGACGAGAGAAGATGTCCGCGATTGGTTCCAAAAGCATCGTAATGTATGCCGCTGCACAGGTTATAAGCAGATTGTCGATGCGGTCATGGAGGCTGCTGCAATTCTTCGTGGGGAGAAGACGGTTGCCGACATCACTTATGATTTTGAGAGTGAGACAGAATGTTACTATGGCAAGCCGCTCGTCCGTCCAAATGCAATCGCCAAAGCTTGTGGTGTCTGTGATTATGGCGACGATGTAGAATTACATATGCCAGCAGAGACACTGAAAGTCGCGCTTGTACAGCCTAGAATTACAAGTCACGCTAAGATTCTGAATATTGATTTCAGCGAAGCAGAAAAGATGCCTGGCGTTGTGAAAGTAATTACGGCTGCCGATATGCCGGAGGGCAGCAATATGCTTATGGCATTCCAGTTCTCGCCACGTAGTACAGAATTTGAGCAGGTTCATAAGCTGCTTCATGATGATAAAATTGTCAGCTATGGTGATATCGTTGCACTCGTCGTTGCCGATACAAAACTGCATGCGCATGCGGCTGCCAAAGCTGTAAAAGTCGAGATTGAGCAACTACCTGAGTATTTGAATTATATTGATGCTGTCGCTCCAGATGCACAAAGAATCCATGAATCAATGGACAATGTCTATTCAAAGCAACCTGTATTAAAGGGTGATGTAGATCATATACCAGAGATTATCACGGATTCAGCTTATAGCGTAGAGGGCAGTTTCTACAGTTCTCGTGAGCCACATCTATCGATTGAAGGTGATACGGTTCAGGCTTATTATGATGAAGATGGTTTGCTTACCGTTCACTGTAAAGCGATGACAACTTATTTTGACAGAGCGGATGTTGCAACGGCACTCGGTCTTGAGGAAGAACAGGTTCGTATCGTCGAGAATCCAACGGGCGGATCTTTCGGTTGGGCGATGCATGCTGGTACCTATGCGATGGCAGGTATGGCTGCGATGATTACAGGAAAACCTGTTGCCTTATCTATGGATTATTCCCAGTTTATGGCATATTCTGGCAAGCGTAGTCCTGCATTCTTCAATGCAAAACTCGCATGTGATGAAAATGGTCTATTTACAGCTGGCGAATTTGATTCCGCGATTGACCACGGTGCTTATCCAGAGCTTGGCGATGACAAATGCACCAAGATTCTAAGATTTATGTATTTCCCATATGTGGTTCCAAATGTTGTTGGTCTTGCAAGAGCCGCTGTTACAAACCATTCCTTCGGTACAGCATATCGAGGTTACGGCGCGCCACAGGCTTACACAGCTTCCGAGGCACTCGTCGACATGCTCGCTGAGAAGGCTGGTATCGATCCATTTGAATTCAGATATAAAAATATCGCACGTAAGGGTGATCTCAACATCAACCAGCATGAATTCCTACAATATCCAATGGAAGAGATGATGGATGTCATGCGGCCAAAATATGAGGCAGCTGTCAAGAGAGCCAAAGCCGAAGATACACCAGAGGTACGCCGCGGTGTTGGTGTTGCTTGGGGCGGCTACAACGTTGGGCTCGGTGACGAAGATGTTGCGGATGTTGCAATTGAGCTTATGCCAGACGGTACCTTTACAAAGTATGATACATGGCAGGATCAAGGGCAGGGCGGTGACGCAGGCTCCCTCGTAATCACGCTTGAAGCACTCAGACCTTATTTTGGACATATCCTACCGGATCAGATTAAGCTCATTCAAGCCGATACAAAACTTTGCCCAAATACAGGCGAATCCGCAGGTTCTCGTTCGCATTTTGCCAACGGTAAATCAACGATTCTAGCAGCAAAGAATCTTGCGGAAGCAATGCGCAAAGAAGACGGAACTTACCGTACCTATGATGAGATGGTTGCAGAAGGTATCCCTACAAAGTATGAGGGCAACTGGATTGCAGTCGAAGAGTGGGATGACCTCGGTGCTTTAGATCCAAATCAAGGCACAGGCAACCCAACTTACGCATATACCTATGCGCTCTATATCTCAGAAGTAGCTGTTGACGTTGCAACAGGCAAGACGACTGTCATCTCCATGCACTGCGTCGATTGGGTAGGTCAAGTTGGCAATATCCAGTCTGTAAATGGTCAGGCATATGGTGGCATGTCACATTCAATCGGTTTCGCATTATCTGAGAACTACGAAGACGTGAAGAAACACACGAATCCGTATACAGCCGGTGTGCCATACATCAAGGATATTCCAGATGACGCCGATTATACGGCGACGCATCTCGATGGCTATGACGACAGAGGTCCATTCGGATCATCAGGCGCATCAGAAGCATTCCAGAGTTCCGATCACATGGCTGTCATCAACGCGATTTACAATGCAACAGGCGTCCGCGTGCATGATCTTCCAGCTTCACCAGATAAGGTGAAAGCAGGTATTGAAGCACTCGCAGCAGGCGAAAAACCTGCCAGCCCCGATAAGTATAATCTAGGCTCAGAATTGTATGATGAGATTGCGTTTATTAAGAATAACCCAATTTAGGGCGATATTGTGTGATGAGACTGGGGTTATCAAGGATGGCTCAATCTAAGGCGATATATCATCAACAGACTTAACTATTTATGACAATTTGAACAGACTGGCATTTGCGCAATACGAAGCGCAAGCTGGTCTGTTCTTTTTTAATTGCAAAGTCGATTCAATGTTTGTGTTTATGAATAACATTTCAACTTCATATATAATGAATACAACTTTATTCTGCGCATCGTATCTGTTATAATCAACTGTATTATGATAGTAAAAAAACACACAATTTCAGCTTCGGCAATATTAAAAAAATTCTCAGCTTACGATTTGATTATCATCGCAATCATGGCGGCGATTGGTATTGCAATCAAGCCAATCGTAGCTTCCGTAACGCATGTAATCAGTGCGCCCCTCATGATTCCCGGCGGTTCTCTTGCTGGTGGACTCTATATGATGTGGCTTGTACTGGCATTTGCAATCACTGGCAAATATGGAAGCGCTACCCTCGTCGGTTTGATTCAAGCAATCATTGTAATGCTTACAGGTGTACCCGGGTCGCACGGTCTCATGTCACTATTCAGCTACGTGGCACCAGGACTAGCCGTCGATATTCTCATGCTCTTATTGCTCGTACTTTGCAGACGTGATTTTGACAGGCTTGCCTCATTTCTAGCAGGAATCGCCGCAAATGTCATGGGAACTCTAGCTGTAAATGTCATCTTTTTTCGCCTCCCGCCATTGTTTCTCGCGCTAACTATTTTAGTCGCGACTCTGTCTGGTGGTATCGGCGGTGCGATCGCATGGGAATTATACCGTGTCATTAAAAAATATAGATTAGTGCGATAAGGATATGTGAATGAATCATATCAAAAAAACAAATTTCAAGAAATCAAATTTAATTATCGTTATTTCCATCGTTATTTTGATTGTGGCAATTGCGATACTTTCGTTGATTAACCGCAACATGATGCGACTTCCAGATAGTGGCGACGGTTTATTACTATTTTCTGGAAATAAGACAATAAAAGAATATACACTAAATGATATCAAAAATTTACCACACATTGATGTAACGAAAAGCATCGCATCTGGCAAACACGAAGATGAAAGTGGCGTATTTACAGGCGTTCCGCTAGAGACATTGCTATCAGATGCTGCATCTGATTGGCAGGGGAAATACACAGAATTCATCTTCAAAGCTGAAGATGGATTTACATCTTCAGCCTTTGCTTCAGACATAGAAAAAGGCGAAAATGTCCTCGTTGTATATGCCAAGGATGGCAAACCGCTCAAGACAAAGGCTGATGGCGGAAATGGTCCATTGCGAATTGTCATCGTACAAGACGAATTTGGCAACCGCTCTACATATTACCTCAAGTCCATCGAACTCAAAAAATAATATCCACAGCCGCGCCATTAAAACGCGATACATGCCTATGAACGGCTTACGACTCATTATGACATGGGATACTAGAAATGTGGTATTCAATCGTAAGATGTCTTTGTTTGATAAACATTTCACAACATGGTATAATTTAGTTTGTGTGTCTAACATAATGTATAAATAAAGGAGAAAAGTATGTACAATATTACAGCCCTAAATAAAATCAGTTCCAAAGGTACGAATCTACTGACTGATGATTACAGCCTATCAGATGACATTTCCAGTGCGGAGGCTGTCCTATTACGAAGCCAGAGCATGCATGATTTAGAAGTACCGAAAAGTCTGTTATCTGTTGCAAGAGCTGGTGCTGGCGTCAACAATATTCCTGTTGACAAGTATGCTGAAGAAGGCATCGTCGTCTTCAACACCCCTGGTGCCAATGCCAATGCAGTTAAAGAACTCACACTTTGCGCACTTCTGATGAGTGCGAGAAATGTATTTGGTGCAATCTCATGGGCAAGTTCGCTCACTGAAGATCTTGCGAAGACCGTCGAGAAGCAGAAAAGCAATTTCGCTGGTGAAGAAATCAAAGGCAAGCGCCTCGCGGTAATCGGACTCGGTTATATTGGGGCATTAGTGGCAAATGCCGCAAATGATCTTGGCATGAAAGTAATGGGCTATGATCCATATATCAATGTTCAAAATGCGCTGAATCTCAAGCCATCTATTAAACTCTATGAAAACATCGAGACGATGCTATCTCATGCAGATTTTGTCACAATCCACGTGCCATATATGCCTGCAACAGATAAGATGCTCAATGATGATTTATTCAATTCAATGAACAACAAAGCTGTATTACTCAACTTCTCAAGAGATAAGCTCGTCGATACAGACGCTGTCAAGAGAGCACTTGAAGACAAGCAACTCCACAAATACATCACAGATTTCCCAACAGATGATCTCGTCGGTACGCCAGGTGTATTCTTCATTCCACATCTTGGTGCATCCACAAAAGAATCGGAAGAAACCTGTGCAATTATGGCTGTAAACCAGACGATGGATTACCTAGAAAACGGCAATATCATCAACTCGGTAAACTACCCCAATACAGATGCTGGCGCAAAGAGCTCAAAAGCTCGTATCTGCGTATTGAACAAGAACATCCCTGGTATCATCGGAAAGCTTACAGGCATCTTGGCTGAGAAAGCAATCAATATCTCTGATTTAGTGAATAAAGCAAAAGGTGATTATGCTTGCACAATCATCGATGTCGATTCCGATGTAGATGCTGCAGAAATCGCAGAATCTTTCCACTTTGAGGGTATCATCCGAGTACGTGTACTATAATAATTAGGAGAATATACATGGCAAAGAAACAGAAGACAACAAAATCAGAAAAGCAACAGATGAATCAAACGACGACAAAATCTGATTCAGATGATTATCTTCTTAAGATGAGCTATTATGAGGGTAGATCGTACAAACTTCAGATGATTCCTGCGACATTTTTCACGGCTTTTGTCATCATGATTACGAGGATGTACACCTATAACCGTGACATGAGTCAGTTTTTCTGGACGAATCAGTCGGAGAATTTGACGGACTTCTTCTCTCACTATAAATTGGTCGCAATTGTCATTTGCGCGATTGTAGCACTTTTGATGCTGCTCTTCCGATTTATCACGCAGTCCTTATACATTGTCCGAAGCAAATATTACATTCCTGCTTTGGTCTATGTCGTATTTGTACTGTTATCGTTGGCATTTTCAAAATATCATAACTTCGCATGGTTCGGTGCAAATGACAGATTTGACGGAACACTCGCAATTCTCTGTTACTTTGTATTATTCTTCTATATCATCAATACAATAAATTCAAGAACATCCTTGAAATGGTTATTGTATCCACTTTGTGCATCGGTCATCCTCCTGTCTCTATTGGGATTGACGCAGGCACTTGATGTAGATTTCTTCCGTACAACTTTAGGTCAAAAACTCCTTGTGCCAAATGTCGCAACAGAAGATGGCGGCACAACTTGGGCACTTATTGACCAAGCAAAGCAAAACGGTGAATTATTCTTAAAGTTTACATTCCAAAATAAAGAGATTTACCAAACGGTATACAATATCAACTATGTATCGTATTATTTGACACTTCTCGTTCCACTATTTGCATTCCTCTTCTTAAGAGAGAATAGCATTCCGAAGAAAGTATTTTGGGGATTCATGGAACTGTGTGTCATGTTCAATATCCTCGGTGCATCTTCATCGGGTGGTCTTGTTGGACTTGCTGTCGCATTCTTTGTGACAATCTTCGTCTTCAATAAAACATTGCTGAAGTGGTGGAAGAATCTGATCGTGTTGTTTGTCATCATCGCAATTGCAGCAATTCCAACTGCATCACACTGGATTCCCGACATTGCATCTGGTCTTGGTGTTGAGAACCCATTCTCAAAGGATATGCCGAAGAGTGCGAGCGAAGAGGGCGCGACAGCGTCCGCAGACAATGCAGATACCGCGAAATCTGG
>JAISJM010000090.1 GCA_031261525.1 Eubacteriales Family XIII. Incertae Sedis bacterium | reverse complement strand
AGGCATCAAGAATCTAAATATCCTTGGTCATACCGAAAATGGACAGACCGCATTTATTTATGATGGTGTCGATACCATCAATATCATCGTGGATGATGCGGTCATTGATCGCGTAAAGTTGGAAGATGTAAAATAAATAGGCAATTTGTCAATTCATTGCGGTATCGATGCAGTCATTGATCGCGTAAAGTTATCATAAAAAATCCCACAGGCGAGATTCCTAGCCTGTGGGATTTTTCTTTTGATGTCATTTTAGCTTTAACTTTGAGGGTGGTCTTTCTCCCACTCAGCCAACGAATCCTTCAAACTGTCTACGATTCCATCCATTTCCTCGCCTTGCTCGAGCGTCATCGCAGAGTTGATGACAAGCTCGTCACCAAGGACAGTCATCTCTTTGAGTTCCTCATCGATGAATTTACGAGTCAGGTCATCAGCCTTTGGTGCCCAAGTACCATTGGAAATGACCGCAAATGTCCTCTTTTGGACGTTGAGAGCTTTCAAATCATATAGATAATTGTGCATTGGTGGGAAAATGCCTAGATTGTAAGTAACGCCTAAAATTGCGACGTGACTATACTTGAATGTGTCAGAAACAAGCCAAGATACATGCGTGCTGGATACGTCTTTGACTTCGACATTTTTCACGCCTTTTTCTCTTAACTTTGTTGCGAGTGTAACTGCGGCACTCTCTGTATTGCCATACATGGAAGCATAGATAATCAGCACGCCATTGACCTCTGCCTCATAGCGTGACCATTTATCATACTTCTCAATAATATAGCCTAAATTTTCTCTCCATACTGGACCGTGGAGCGGACAGACAAACTTGATATCAGGAAGAATTGGACCAGCTTTCTTTAAGAGTGCCTGCACCTGAGGTCCATATTTGCCCACAATATTTGTCAGATAACGACGTGCTTCATCGAGCCAATCGCGATCGAAATCGACTTCATCGGCAAAGAGCACACCATCGAGCGAATTGAATGTACCAAAGGCATCAGCCGAGAATAGTACGCCATTGGTCACATCAAAGGTAACCATGGCTTCTGGCCAGTGAACCATCGGTGCAAATACATAGGTCACGGTATGGTCACCGAAATTGGTTGTATCCCCTTCCTTGACTTCAATATTGCGATCATCGACATGGAAACCGAATTGATGCATCATCATAAATGCTTTCTCGTTGCTGATGACAATCGCTTCTGGATACCGAATCAAGACTTCTTCGAGTGATGCCGCATGATCTGGCTCTAAGTGATTGATGACAATATAGTCAAGTTTTCTGCCATCGAGCACATATTCTAGATTCTCTAAGAACTGGCGACAAACCGCCCAATCAACCGTATCAAATAATACAGTCTTCTTGTCCAGCAACACATACGCATTGTAGGACACCCCCCTCGTAAGGGGGTGAATGTTTTCAAATAGTGCAATTCGATGTTCGTTGGCGCCGACCCAGTATAAATTGTCCGTCACCTGTCTTTCATTATGCATATTGTCTCTCCTTTTTTATTCAATGATAAACTGCTCTTTGTCTTCACCGCACTCTGGACAAATCCATGAGTCTGGAAGATTTTGGAACAACGTACCAGGCGTGACGTCATTTTCTGGATCGCCAAGTCTTGGGTCATATTCATAACCGCAGCCATTGCATGTCCAAGGCTTGTTAAGTGGTGGCAATTTCTTTGGTGTCGACCGTCTAATCTTCTTCATTGGTGGTGCTTCTTTCTTTGGCTTTCCATTGTCGAGTGCCTTTGTCAGAAGTGGTACAATTACATTCAGATCACCGACGATGCCATAATCGGCATTTTTGAAGATTGGTGCACCTGCATTGTTGTTGATTGCAACGATTGTCGAAGCATTCTTGATACCTTTGAGATGCTGACCAGCACCTGAAATACCGACAGCGATGTATAAATTGCCATTGAATTTCTGACCGGACATACCGACATAACGGTTGATTGGGACATATTTCAGTGTCTCAGCAACAGGTCTTGACGATCCAACGGAGGCACCAGCTTGCTTTGCGAGCGCTTCGATAATCTTCATGTTGTCTTTACTTCCGATGCCTTTTCCTGCACTGACAACTCTTTGAGATTGTGCAATTGGTGTATCGATATTAATGCCTACGGTAAAATCGTATCCATCTTTTTCGAGTGCCTGAACCAATGCGGCAACCTGTTCTTCAGGCGTACCATCTTTGAAGATTTCTCTTTTTCGGACGCCAGTAATGGGTCCACCAGCCTTTTTCTTGGCAGCGCCGCCATCTTCTTTCGGTGCTCTTCCGATGATATGTGAAGCGATGACAACACGCTGAATCTCATTTGTTCCTTCGTAAATTGTCGTAATCTTCGCGTCACGATACATGCGCTCTACGTCCATACCTTTCAGATAGCCTGTGCCACCGAAAATCTGAAGTGCATCATTGGTGACTTCAAGTGCGATATCAGAAGCGTATTGCTTTGCCATTGCACTTTCCATGCCATATGGCGCATGTTCGTCTTTGAGCTCTGCTGCACGATAAATGAGCAGACGAGCGGCGTGAATCTTCGTTGCCATATCCGCAATCTTGAAGCTGATTGCTTGCTGATGTGCAATCGCCTTGCCAAATTGAACTCTTTCTTTAGAATATTCAACGGCAGCTTCAAATGCACCCTGTGCGAGACCGAGTGCTTGTGAGGCAATACCAATACGACCGCCATCTAGTGTCGCCATCGCGATTCTAAAACCCTCACCCTCGTGTCCGAGCAGATTTTCTTTTGGAACTTTTACATTGTTGAAAATAAGCTCAGCCGTTGAAGAGGATCGAATACCCATCTTATCATAGTGGTCGCCAAACGTGAACCCATCCCAACCTTTTTCTACGATAAATGCGCTGATTCCCTTTGTACCAATCCCAGGAGTCGTAACAGCCATGACGACATAGGTATCTGCTTTTGGCGCGTTTGTGATAAAAATCTTGCCGCCGTTAAGGATGTAGTAATCTCCTTCAAGCTCGGCAGTCGTCTCGGTACCGCCAGCGTCAGAGCCTGCATTTGGCTCAGTCAATCCAAACGCACCGATTTTCGTGCCATTTGCAAGTGGCACGAGGTATTTCTGTTTCTGTTCTTCGTTGCCAAAGTTGAAAATTGGCCATGTTCCAAGAGATGTGTGCGCGGATAGGATGACGCCTGTACCACCGTCTACTCTCGATAATTCTTCGACAGCAATTGCATAATGCTTGTTGTCGAGTCCAGCTCCACCATACTCTTCTGGGAATGGTAAGCCAAACCAGCCTTTTGTTCCCATCTCTATTACTTGCTCATCTGGGAATCCATTCTCTTTGTCCATTAGAAAAGTAAGTGGCTTGATCTCGCGTTCCGCATAGGCTCTCACCTGTGACCGAAACTGTTCTTGCTCTGTAGTTGGTTTGTACATAGCAGTCCTCCTTCTGAAATTCACGCCTATTCTGACATCATCAATAATATTTGCATATAGGCATCCGTATCTATAGCCATATATTATTATACTGGACACAATTAGTCAAGTATAAATTTATAGAATTGTCAGTGTATGGTTCACAGATTTCGTGAAAATGTCCAAGATGTGGATATTATCTTATACTTCGGACATTTCGCATATAGAAATGGTCGACGGCATCCATAAAGTCTTCATCAAGCTGTGAAACCAACTTTTTGTCAATTTTACCAAAGAATTCTTCTAGAATCTCATCAGGAATGTCATCGTGATACTTTCTTGCGAGCTTATTGAATTCCTCTTGAAGTGGCTCGGCATAATTCATCGAAGCTTCTGACAATGCCAGCGTCTCGTGACCATTGCACCATTCTTCGTCACGCACAAAATATTCAGCACGCGGGTTGGTGATGTGCGCACGCTGCGCGATGATGGATGCGCCGCCATAACGAATGATTTCATCTTGCGTACCGTGAACAATTAAGATTGGTGTGTCCACTGCCTTATTGATGGATTCTACAGCTGTAGTCATGGATCTCTTTCCGCTACGGCGGAAATTTTCAAACCACATAAACGGATACTCAAATGGCGCAATTTTACCGACATGCTTGCGCGCCTGTTCATAGACGACACCATTTGGCTTATTATATCCTGCGAGACTTACCGCCGCATCCACTTCCGGGTGGTCTTTCAGCACGGTTGCGACCGCATAACCACCCCAACTGTGACCGTATAGAAAGAGTGGTAAGTCATTGAGTATCTGAGATTTATCTACAAAATGGAGCGCGGCATCTAAATCAAGCGCCGATTGAGCCAGTCCGATGGTGCTTGGACCATCGCTGCGACCACTTCCTGTCGCATCATAAGCTAAGACGATATAACCATGATCTACAAACCACATAATTTCTGTCGCGTATTGTTCGGCAGTTGCACCATGACCATGTGCTAAGACAATGAGCCCTTTGCAATCCGCATTGTATTTGAACTGAACAATCTGCTTTGAGGTCCCACATTTCGCAGGAATGACATCATAGGTGATCGATTTTTCTACACCAAATAAATCCCCACGCAACGTATTGTCACCTGAGACGAACTGAATATCGGTATGTGGGTGGTCGGGATAATCCTTGTACCGCGGAAACGAAAAATACCTTGATTCCGCCGACCGATGAAAGACCTTGTTGAAGACAATATGAACCGCCGCAATCGAAGCAACACTATATCCAAATAAAAATTTAGCCAAGCTAGGATTGCTTGGCTTTTTGTCTGCATAAACTGCAGTTTTCTTCTTTTGTTGTTTTGCTATATCTTTAGAATTGCTCAAAATTACATCTCCGTACTTTTCTCCAACAGAACCTTTCGTGTGTGACCTCTCTGCCCTAGCCTTAAAGATTCAAAACTTCCTTTAGCATCTGAACAGGACTCTTCTTGACTTTCTTCACAATCTGGTTGCCCTGCAGGGTACGTTTCTCTCTTGTGAAATCCAGATATCCACCTTTGTCTGAAAGCAGAAGCTGCAACTCGCCATATAAATCGACATCAAAAGCCTTGAGTTCTGGCTCAAAATACTCATCCTTCACATAGCCCTTGTCTTGCGAATTCTTCATAGAATCGTACATAAAATCGAGAAATGCGGGCTGCAAATCATCTGAGATACGGCGTATATTCCAGCGGAATGTCTTATAGACAACATCTTGCATGATCTCAATCAGATGTTTCTTCTTATCAGGAAATTCAGCCCGAAGCCATGTAAAATAGTCATCAAGCTCTTTTACAGGTTCATAGACGCCACCTGTTGCTTTGATTGAGCTGTTATAATTATCCTGTCTATGATGAAGATACGCCTTCTTTACACAGAAGACATGCTCTGCCGCCGTCAAGACTTTATAGAAAAAGCCTGTGTCCTGAAATGCCGCCCCAGGTGCCTCTGTAAACTTAATATCAAAATCAAAAATCAAACTTCTCTTATAAATCGCACTCCATACAGCAGGCTGTGCTTGAAAAATCTTATAATCTTCGTATGGATTAATCAATTTATCCGCATAGCCTCTAGGAATGAGGTTGTAATATTCGTCATGCACATTGTTGTATTCAACCCACGTGCTGTAAAAATCGGCTTTGACAATCTGCGCATCATGTGCCGTTGCTTTCGCGTACAAGGACTCACACATATCGTTATCGACGTAGTCATCCGACTCCACAATCGCAATATATTCGCCTGTCGACTCCGCAATGCCGACATTCATCGTCTGTCCGTAACCGCCATTTGGCTTATTAATTAAAGTAATGCGTTCGTCATTTGCCAAATATTCTTCAGCAATTGCTCTTGAACCGTCTGTTGAACCATCGTTGACGCATATGATTTCTATATCACGCAGTGTCTGATTCACAACGCTTTCTATGCATTCTCCCAAAAATTCCTCTGAATTGAAAAATGGGATAATAACCGACATCTTAACTGACATAATTTTCCTCCACCGTACTTATAACCAGCGTACTTTTAATATAAACGTATGTATCCAATTTCTATTGTCTTGCAATCATAGTATTATAGTACGACTTCTACGATATTGCAAACATTAAATTATTTATTTAGTAATTCTCGTTCGTCCTAAATCTGTTTACATACAAATTAAATAGCCATGGGGAGAACATCAAAAGCTTTACATTGCGCCAATTGTTATCCCTAAAATACTGTTTATCGAGTAAATCCTTGTCTCTAGCATTTGCAAAATCATCACGCATGGACTGCAAGAAAATGTCTTCTAGCTCCTGACTCAGATGGCTTAGATTCCAACTATAAGTGTTAAATGCCACCCCTGTGAGGACTTTCAAAAGCTTCTTACTTTTGTGCGGAAAATGTCGCAAAAACAGCTTCGTTGACTCAATCTCGCCTCGTACAAAGAATGCCTTTTCCTCCGTCTTTACCGTTGATTTGGCATTGTCTACACGATAGTGCACATAGGCTTTGCTCATAAGGTAAACCCTCGTTGCAGCAACGAAACATTTGAGCTGAAAACCTGTATCTTGGAACGATGCACCTGGCGTCTCTAAAAAATGAATCCCGTGTTCATCTAAGAAAGATTTGTCATAAATTGCGCTCCAGACAGATGGCTTTGCCCAAAAGATTTCTGGTGTCATATAGGGGTTAATCAATGCCCCCTCGCCATCAAAATTGTCCAGCTCCATCGCATCAGGCGGAATGATATACATCTCCTCTTTCGAACCCTCTGCGGATTTCATGCGGAAATAATTGGCCTTGACAATCTGAGCGTCTTCGCGTGTAATCGCTGTATACATCTCCTCAAACATCTCAGGCACAGCATAGTCGTCAGCCTCGACGGTACCAATATATTGACCATTTGCAATACCAAGACCGAGGTTCATCGAGGAACCATAGCCAAGATTCTCTTTGTGCACGACAACAATACGAGAATCTAATGCCGCATACTCGTCAATAATCGCAGAAGAATGATCCGTCGAACCATCATCAATCAAGATAATCTCAATCTCTTGAAGGGTCTGGTTCATGAGACTCTCAATACAGATGCGCACGTAATCTTCCACATTGTAGATTGGTACAATTATTGATATTTTGATATCAGAATTCATCGTTATGTGCCTGACTGCGTTTTGTGACTTCATCAATTAAAAACTCGCATAGATGCTTCGTGGAGTCCTTTTTGCTATACAATGCGATGGTTTCACGAAGATTTTGTAATCGATTGTCATGTCTGAGCAATGAAAACATCGCTTCGTCTAGTGGGAAAGATTTTGTCGCATACAATGCGATACCGTTGTTCAGCATAAATTCAGCATTGCGCACTTCCCAGCCCGGAATTGGGTTAATCATAATCATCGGAAGACCCTTTGCAAGCGCTTCGGAACTCGTGATACCACCTGGTTTTGTGACGATACAATCTGCTGCATCCATCATGACATCAACGTTGTCAACATAGCCATATACTTGGTAATCTTTTCTTAATTTACCAGATTCGACCATGACATCAATTTTCTTTTTCGCGTCTTTATTGGAACCGCACACAACCATGACTTGAAAATCCATTGGTAGATCATCGATGGACTCAATTACTTTGTCCATGCGGCCATGCCCCATCGAGCCACTCATAATCAGAACCGTATGCCGATCTTGCTCTAAATTTAATTGGGTGCGCGCCACAGACTGTGGAATCGTCTGGGAAAATTTTGGTCTGATTGGAATACCGAAAGGCAGGACTTTATGGATACTCAGGCCTTTTTTCGCCATTTGCAATTCCAAAAGTTCACTTGCCACTACATAATAGTCGAGCGAACTTGTGTCTTGCCACATTGGGTGCACGGTGAAATCGGTCACGATGCCGACCGTAATCGCGTCAGTCCAACCTTTTTCTTTCATCTTGTGCGCCATCATAGAACTCATGACATGCGTGCAAATGATGATATCTGGGTTGAATTCTTCAAGGTGGCGCTTTAAATCCCAAGCGAGAATCGTATTGGTCGCATTGGTTGCACTCACCTTGCGCGAAGGCTTATCGACATTGACAACAGCGTCATATGCGATGGAGGCAAGTGGCTTTGGCGCATAGGCAGCAGAGATACTGTAAGTCTTGCTTACAAGTTTACTCAGTTTTGGATCGATGTATTCAAATGCATCAATTAAGGTACATTCAACACCGAGTTGCTCAAACTGATTTTTAATCGCCACGCCCGTTGCATGGTGGCCTTCACCCGTGGATACACTTAATATTAATGCCTTCATTTGCTGTCTCCTTTTTCATGCTCGCGATTTTTGCACAAAACTTGCGAGCATGTTCTGTGCTTCAAAGCACCTCGGATATCTCAGTTTTTGAGAATATCGTGCGCCATGAGGACTCCTACGATGGTCTTTGCATCATCTAGCTCGCCTTTGATTGCCATGTCATATAACGTGTCTAACTTTATGAGTTCAGGTTCTAGGGCTTCATGTTCGTCGAAGCTTACTTCACCTTTCGTCAACCCTGTTGCTAAGTAGATGGTGAGAATCTCGGTGCAATAGCCTGGTGTCGCATAATGGCTTGTGAGCCAGCGGATATCCGTTGCTTCATAGCCAGTCTCTTCCTTTAGCTCCCTGATTGCAGCCTCTTTGCGATCCTCAATCTCGCCATTGATACGCTCTAATTTACCTGCTGGTAACTCAAGCATGACCTTGCCCGCCGCTTGCCTATACTGCCTTACAATGGGCACATCTCCATCTTCCGTGACGGCGATGACGACAACGCCACCATTGTGTTCTACGACTTCACGATATGCCGTCTTGCCCTCTCGTGCCTCAACCGTATCTTTGCGGACACGAATAATCGCACCATCGAAGATTAACTCGCTTGAGATTGTCTTCTCTTCAAATACACCGATGTTGCTGTGCGTCTCTCCTCTTGAATCATGGGTTACTGTCATCGTTCACATCCTTTTAATTATAAATGACAAAATTATTTCTTCGTCATCGCTTTCGACTTATCTGAGACACGCTTCATCGCTTCCTTGATTGTTGCGTAGAAGTCAGCTTCTTTTTCTAAATAATCAACAGCTTCAATCGTGGTTCCGCCTGGACTACAGACGTTGATTTTAAGCTGGTTCGGGCTATCATCGCTTTCTTGCACCATCTGTGCTGCACCTTTTACCGTCTGCGCCGCCAACGTCTTTGCGATGGACTCGTCCATGCCAAACTCGACACCCGCCTTTATCATTGCATCGATAAACATAAAGACATATGCTGGTCCCGAGCCAGATACAGCAACAACCGTATCCATGAGACTTTCGTCGACTTCTTCGGCTTTGCCAATGGCACCAAAGACAGCCCGAACCTCTGCAAATTCTTCATCTGTGACTTCGCCATTGCGGGAAAGTCCTGCCGTTCCAACACCGACCATTGCTGGTAAATTTGGCATGACGCGGATCACCTTTGGCTTTTTCTGCGCTTGAGGATTTGGATTACACGCGCAAGCGCCAGATACTTCGGTGCCCTCTGTGAGTTTGCGTTCCAAATACGCAATGCTGATACCTGCTGCAATACTCACCCAGACCTTACCTTCCGCCAGCAAATAGCCTTTGAGGTCGATTCCATCCAGCAAATCATCGAAAATCTGTGGTTTCGTCGCAAGTACAATGGCATCAGCCTCCAATAAAACTTGGTCAACGGTTGCGGCTGCTTGTATCGAAGAAAATTCAGTTGTAAGCTTCTCAAGCTTCGCTTCGTCCTTGTCGTAGACAATAATCGAAGAGAATGCCAATTGCGAAGTCGCGTCTTCGTGGGCATTTGCCTCTGCGAGCTTGGAAGCGTAGCCTTTTATGATTGCGCCGCCCATGTTGCCGGCACCGATAAATCCAATTACCATATTACTCCTTTTATATATCAATTCATGTATAATTGTGTTCCAGTTTGTTGTCTTTTCAGTAGCAGTGTCCTTTTTATTTGCCGCCTGTAAACAGCGTTCCGTTGTCCTCGCCAGCCAAAATATCTGTCAGAATACCTTTGCATTTGCCATTGACCAACAAAAGTGGCGTGCCATAATGACCGACTTTCTTTGCGGCATTGATTTTGGATTCCATACCGCCTGTACCGAGAACACCCTTGCCTGAGGCATCGACAGAGTCCAAATCGCTACTATTGAGGTCGACCTCGGGCAATAGAATCGCGTCTTTGTGCTGCTTTGGACTCTTATCATAGAGTCCGTCGATGTCACTCATGAGCACGAGCAAGTCTGCGTTCCACAAGTTGGAGGTGAGTGCTGCCAAATTGTCATTGTCGCCGAGCGAGATTTCTTCTGTGCTTACGCTATCATTTTCGTTGATGATTGGTACGACGCCCTCATCGAGCAAGGTAAACAATGTATTTCGGATGTGAAGCGTGCTGGAGTCATTTTCAAAATCATTGGCGGTTACGAGCAATTGACCTACGTGGAGCCCCGATTTTGAGAAGTTTTCCTTATATGCGATCATGAGTTCCACTTGGCCAATTGCGCACATTGCTTGCTTATAATTCATGTCGCCGTGGCGCTCCCAGCGCTCTACAGCAGATACCCCGCTGACTTCTGCGCCCGATGAAACGAGTACGACTTGTTTGCCAAGTTTCACCAGTTCGATGACTTGCCCGGAAATGTCAGCAATGGCGGCTCGATCCATCTTGCCTTCCTTCGTTGTGAGGACATTACTTCCGATTTTTACAATAATTTTTCTGCTGGAATCCAGCACTTCTTGTTTATTATTTTGCATTTGATTCATTCACTTCGTTTCATTTTCTATGATTCTAGATTATACAATTAGATCTGGAACTGCCATTTCGCTCACTTCATTGGTGATTGGCGCGATGATTTGGGTGACAAAGTCTTCTACTTGCTCCGCACTCATACCGATATATAGCTTTGGATCGAGCAAATTATCGATGTCTTCTTTTGTCAGTCCAAAACTGTCATCAGCAGCAATTCTTTCGAGCAGATCATTGGGCTTTCCTTCGTCTTTTACGACATTTGCAGCCTCCATGGAATGTGTTCGAATCAATTCGTGGAGTTCTTGACGATCGCCGCCACGCTTGACAGCCTCCATTAGGATATTTTCAGATGCCATAAATGGAATCTCTGCCATGATGTGGGAATGGATAACCTTTTCTCTTACAACAAGACCATCTGTGACATTTCTGAGAATATCTAGGACGGCGTCGATTGCCATGAACGCTTCTGGAATGACAATACGCTTTGTCGCGGAGTCATCTAGCGTACGCTCAAACCACTGTGTCGCCTCGGTTGCAGCTAGAATCGCAGGCGTACCCATGACGTAGCGGCTGATGGAAGCGACACGCTCGCTTCGCATTGGATTTCTTTTATATGCCATCGCAGAAGATCCAATCTGACTCTTTTCAAATGGCTCTTCCACTTCTTTCATATTCTGTAAGATTCTGATATCGTTCGTCATCTTGCTTGCAGATTGGGCGATTTGACACAAGAGCGAACATACTTTATAGTCAATTTTTCTTGTGTAAGTCTGCCCTGAAAGCGCAACAACCTGATCAAATCCCATTTTTTCAACAACTTTGACTTCTAGCGCGCGGACTTTATCGAGGTCACCATCGAAGAGTTCTACAAAACTCGCCTGCGTACCCGTTGTGCCTTTGACACCGAGTAGCGGAATCTCGTCGATGTACCTGCGGATATCTTCATAATCATAGTAGAAATCTTGAAGCCATAAAGAGGCACGTTTGCCCACGGTTGTAAGCTGTGCAGGCTGCAAATGTGTGAATCCGAGCGTCGGTACAGATCGATATGCCATTGCAAAGTCACTGAGCTGCTTCAATAGAATCTGAAGTTTGTCTCGCACAAGCTCAAGACCCGTCTTCATCTGAACGATATCCGTATTGTCGCCAACGTATGCTGATGTCGCGCCCAGATGGATAATTGGCGCCGCTTTCGTTGCTTGCAGACCGTAAGCATGGACGTGGCTCATGACATCATGACGTACTTTCTTCTCTTGCAATTCCGCATCTGCAAAGTTAATATTGTCTGCATGCGCTTTCAAATCGTCCACCTGCTCTTGTGTGACAGGCAAGCCGAGCTCCATCTCCGCTTCCGCAAGTGCAATCCAAAACTTACGCCATGTGCCGAATTTGAATTCTGGAGAGAAGATGTGACTCATCTCTTTGCTTGTGTATCTGGCAGTTAGGGGATTGACGAATGCGCTGTAATCTTTACTCATATGTTTATTTTCTCCTTCAATATTGTAAAATCGTTATGTTAAATCTCTGAAATTAAATTGCTTCTTGCCTGTTGCGTAATCGTCAACAATGTGTGGCGCCGTACCACTTCCGAAGAGTCTGTATTTGTAGGTGACGAGTCCGTCTAGTCCGACGGGACCTCTTGCGTGCAGCTTACCGGTACTGATTCCGACTTCGGCGCCAAATCCGTATCGGAACCCATCGGCAAATCTGGTCGAGCAATTGTGATAGACGCTTGAGCTGTCGACTTGCTGCATGAAGTCTGCGGCTTTGTCAGCGTCCTCCGTTACAATGGAATCCGTGTGATGCGAACCATATTTGTTGATGTGGTCGATTGCTTCCCCAATATTGTCTACGACTTTGACGGATACGATATAATCCAGATATTCCGTCTTATAGTCATCTTCGCATGCGCATGGGATATCGCCCGCATAGCTCCTTATTGTCGCATCGCCCCTTACTTCGACTTGATGTGCGCTTAGCGATTCCATCAAACTCGGCACAAGTCTCTGAGCGATATCTTTGTGGACAAGCACCGTCTCAACGGCATTGCAAGCTGCAACATATTGTGTCTTCGAGTCTCGAATGATGGGTACCGCCTTTGCAATATCAGCAGTTTCATCCACGTACACATGGCAAATGCCATCGCTATGGCCCATGACAGGAATCTCGCTGTTATCCATAATATAGCGTACAAATTCATTGCTACCGCGTGGGATAATCAAATCGATACTCTCATAACATTTGAGCATCTCACTAATCTCTGAGCGCGTCTCAAGCAACGTGATAAATCCTTCTGGCAGACCTGATTGAATGCCTGCATCTCGGATTGTCTCAAATAGCACACGATTTGAATGAATCGCTTCGCTGCCACCTTTGAGAATGGCACAGTTGCCGCTTTTGAGACACAGCGTCGCAATCTGGACGAGTGCGTCGGGTCTGGATTCGAAGATGACACCGATGACGCCGATTGGGCAGCTGACTTTCTCGAGAAGCAAATCTTTATCCAGCTCGCGTCTCAGACTGACCGCGCCTACAGGTGTATCCAAACTGATGAGATCATGAATCCCATCGATGACACCTGCGAGCTTCGCTTCGTCGAAAAGCAAACGCTTCATGACAGGAGCTTGCAATCCCATCGATTCGCCATTTTTTAAATCTTCTGTATTGGCTTTGACGATGGCGTCTTTGTTGGCTTGTAAAGCATTGGCGATGGCGGCAAGTGCGGCATTTGCCTGTGATTCTGTAATGGTTGCCATTTTGAAACTGTCAATTTTGACAGATCTGGCAATGTCGTATACTGTGCTCATGTTTCGTGTCCTTTCTCTTCCGCCTTAAATTCCCGTTTCTGGAGGCGTCTTAGTTTATTGCCATTGTGATTTGTGTGCAGAAATTCTTTTGAATGTGGCGCCGATATCGCATCTTCGGCAAAGGTCACAAGCGATGATGGGCCTTTCAATACTTTGCGCTTGATGTACATCGTGCCGTCTTTCCTCGATGATACAATCCAGTTTACGAGCCGAATCTTGCCATAAGTGATTTCGATGCACTGGATACCTCGCGGGTGGATACAGCAACCCGTATTGAAATAATTGGACTCTCCCTGCTTTGGATAGACGGGTCTGTGCGTGTGTCCACAAATAATCGTGATACCATGCTTGTCCGTCCATTTTGAGAAATTCTTCTCTACTTTATGGCGTTTCTGTCGCGACTTCGATGGACTCGCCGCATACTGAAAGCCTGCGATATGGAGATATTTCCAAAATATGGAAATCATGATTTTGGGAATGATATGGAGCTGATCATTCATCAGATCGCCCTGATGGCCATGCACGACGAATATTTCCTGACCAGTGTCTCGATGCTTCAAAATCAACGCTTCATGGACATAGATGCCCGGAAACAAATCCTCTTCGATGCCTGAAAATTCATCGATGAAACTATAATAATTATCCTTCACCCACTGCTCATCTTTCAATTGGATATTATGATTGCCATAGAGCATGTACAGGCGGTTATCATCGTAAAATTGCTTTAGAACTTTGAAGATGGCTGGATGCGCATTTCTGATATGCTTGAACTTCCGCTGCTCGATCAATTCATCCCCATCGCCCACTTCAATATAGGTGTAATCGTTGCGATAATAATGATTCAGCGCATAATAATAGATATGTTTATTGCGCCCAAACTCGTCAGATATGCTGTCATCGCCCCGATGAACATCCGAAAAAAAGACCAGTTTCGAATGGTCGTCAAATGGAACTGGAAATGCTCCATAAAAAGCCTTATCAAGCCGAGCCATTGTCCGCATATTTTTGTCCTCTCCTATCGTTATAATACAACTTCTTATTATATCATAAAAATGTAAGATTTCTGATATATTTAGCCATGTCATGAAGCGACGGCTGATAAATTTATAATCCTTGCGACATCTGCTGTATACTGTGGTAATTACAACAATCTTGTGCGGGGCGCGTTTGTGAATTGTTCATGGTTTGTTTGCGGGTCGTTTGCGGGTCGTTTGTGGGTCACTTGTGGGTCGCCCCGACTTTTACAGTTGCAAAAAGTAAAGAACCTCAGAAGTCTTGAACTTGCGAGATTCTTTGTGAGTTCGATAAGATATTTGTTGTTATGATACAGCGATTTTTTTCAACAGTTTATTGAACGCCTCCTGTCTGTAATAAATGTTGTAGATATTTGTTTCAAATAGTTCCTGAATGGATTTGTAGTCCAATGCGATTTCATCTTCATCAGAATACTCCAATGTTTCGA
>JAISJM010000068.1 GCA_031261525.1 Eubacteriales Family XIII. Incertae Sedis bacterium | reverse complement strand
TTACTTAAACTTTGAATTTTTATAATCATAAGGAATGCTTGTCCCAACGACAACGTCTTCGATTTTTTCAATAATCAGCCAATCATCCATATTACCTTGATGGTCGAAATCAAGATACTAAGTGTACCATATGTTCATTCTCCTATCGTACATCCAATACATGACTGTATATATTCGATGGGCACATCCATTCGGATTGCAGTTTCATCAATGGAAAGACCCGAATCAATAAATCTTTTGACGACAATTTCCATGTGTTCACCAACTTCAATGATATATCCATCGTTATCGGCAATCACAAACTCTTTACTTCCATAAAAAGTCGTATGCACCGTCACAAGAATTGGATAGATATTTTCTTCGGAGTATTGCACCGAAGCATTAAATGCTGAATTTAATAAAAATGGTATCTGTATTGGGTAAATTACTGCGCCTGCTTCTTTTTCCGCGGTTTCGGTAATGGCGTAATCGGCTCTAAGATATCAACAACGGTCAGTGCTAAATCGCTGTCATCAATGTCGAGAATATAATGTGGCTTTGCACCATCATAAGGTGCAGCGATATCAGCATCGTGCATTACCTCCTTGATTTCATCAAGAATCTTCACATAAACGGTATCATCACAGACGAGTAAAATTGGCTTATCATTCACATAGACCATGTATTCTCCAAACATCTTTCGATAACGAATGTCGCCAGTTCCTGTAATCTGCGCACAGACATATTCAATAAAATTAACAGATGTCGCCATATCACCCTCCTCATTCGATGATAAAATCCTCTGACTTGAAATTACTATAATATCTACCACGATGCACCGTAAACTTCAATACACAATAATCAGGATCTGTCACGCCCTTTGAATAATACATCAGGTCACCATCCTGCCATATTGAACCTATCGTTGATATAAACAAAACGGACATCCTGGTCTATTTTTAGACACATTTACACGCGAGTTGTCTTGATTGCGCGCCTGATATCCTGTAGGCTACCTTGAAGATTCGCCTTTGTTTCGATTGCATAGATGACGTAAATCGTATCAATGATGCTCATTTGCGAGAGTATTGCGGACAGCGCTTCTGTTCTATGTGCTGTTTCCTCAGACGTAGAGATAAGCGCAACCGTTGAAAATTCCTGAAGAGGTGTATCCGTGAAGCTCGTGATGATAATCATTGGAACCTTTTTCTCTTTTAAAATCTGTGCTAATTTAATGGTGTCTCCATTTCGTCCTGAATGTGAAATAATGATTGCACAATCTTTCTCCGTTAGCTTTGAAGCCTCCATCAATTGCAGATGGAATTCAGTTTGAAACACTGTATGCATGGGCGTTCTTAAAAATTTATGATATGCGTCAAATGCAACGATGTTGGAACCGCCTAATCCTGCAAATAACACCTTGTCTGCTTTTGTTATGATATTCTCAACGCTTCTTAACTTTTCTTCTGTCATCAAAGAAAGCGTATCCTTTATTGATTCAATATTTGCTTGGAAGACGCGCCCTGCTATATTCATCAGACTATCCGACGGTGTTAATTCGTCAAAGATATCTTTTGAAAATGTCTGCGCAATGGACATTTTCATTTCTTGTAAATTGGAATATCCCAAACGCTTCGCAAATCGCGACAACGATGCAGAAGAGGTATTCATGTTCTTACTCAATTCATGTATTGTAAGCGTTGTCGCCTCGTCCATGTGATTTTGAAGGTAGCCGGCTATTTTTTTATCTGTGACGCTAAGACTGTTCATGCGTGTTTTAATTCTTAATTGAAAATTACTGCTCATCATTTCTCCTAACGATTCGTTCATGCTATCACCTATTATTTGTAAATCTTCTTCTAGTATATACATATTTTAATATAAATTGCAAACGTTTAAATAAGAAATGAAATTAAATTTCAAGAATTTGAAAAAAAATTACAGAAAAAGCTTGCATTATGAAATAAAATTGCATCTAATAGTCGCATGAGGTAATTGGATACAAACTTCATGGAAAAAAGAGAGCTACATATCATTAAAATAAGGAGGAGAAATGGACATTTTTATCGGTGTCGATATTGGCACTACAAGTACAAAATCGGTAGCATTTAGTAGTAGTGGTAAGGATTTATTTAAATCAAATATCGAATACCCACTATATCAAAAAGTACCAGAAATGGCTGAACAAGATCCAGATGAAATTTTCAGTGCGGTGATAGAATCTTTGTATCAAGTTGTTGCTCAGGTAAAAGTAAATTACCCAGAAGTAAGAGAGGACGACATAAAACTTGTAAGTTTTTCATCAGCGATGCACAGCCTCATACTTCTTGATAAAAATTATACCCCACTCACAAATGTGATAACATGGGCTGACAACAGGTCAGAAAAGTATGTCGCACCACTCAAAGAAAGTGGAAAAGGAAAAGAAATTTTTCTGAGAACGGGTACACCAATCCATCCAATGTCTCCACTTTTGAAACTCATTTGGCTTAAGAATGATGAAAAAGAATTATTTGATAAAGCAAGCTATTTTGTAGGCATAAAAGAATATGTACATTATAGACTTACGGGTGAACTAAAAGTTGATTACTCGATTGCTTCCGCGACAGGTCTTTTCAATCTAAAAAATCTCGCATGGGATGAGGAAGCGTTGAAAATTACTGGTGTAAAAGAAACACAACTCGCGGTTCCAGTAGAAACTACGTACCAATTTGAAAAATTAAGAGAGGCTTATGCAGAAATCATAGGCATCAGTGATCGTGTTCCATTCGTGATTGGCGCAAGTGATGGTTGCCTTTCGAACCTTGGCGTCAACGCGATAAAGCCTGGAGAAGTTGCACTCACAATTGGAACAAGTGGTGCAGTCAGGGTGGTCATAGACGAGCCTCGCGTAGATGAAAATGAACGACTTTTCTGTTACGCACTCACAAAGGATAAATGGGTAATTGGCGGTCCTGTAAACAACGGTGGAATCGTATTCCGCTGGATCAGAGATACGTTTTATGAAGCAGAAAAGACGATATCTGACAGCCGAGGCGAAGATGTGTATGATGTGATGACGCAGGCAGCAGCGAACTTGCCAGCAGGTTCCGAAGGACTCATTTGTCTTCCATTTCTCGGTGGTGAACGTGCCCCACTGTGGGATGCAAATGCGAGAGGCACATACTTTGGACTTACACGAGCGCATGGACGAGATCACATACTAAGGGCAACACTCGAAGGAATCGTATTCAATCTATACACGGTATTGCAAGCGGTAGAAGAAACGAGTGGCAAATCGGTATCAATCAAAGCAACAGGGGGATTTGCACGTTCGAGCGTGTGGAGACAGATTTTATCAGACGTGTTTGACAGAGAAGTCGTCATTCCAGAAAGTTATGAAAGCTCCTGTCTTGGCGCGGTCGTACTTGGAATGTACGGGCTTGGAATCGTTGATAGCCTTGAAGTTGTAGGCGATATGGTTGGTGTGACCAACGCACATAAACCAATTTCCCAAAACGCTGATGTATACAAAGAATTATATGTTATCTATAAAAATGTAAATGAACTTTTAAAAACACAGTATCGTTCCATCGCAGAGTTCCAACGAAAATGAAGTATGAATAAAGAATGAAGTATTAAAATGGAGGAAATGAAATGGAATTAATAATCGTTGTTCTTGGAGTTTTGCTGCTCCTCGTGCTTATGCTAAAATGCAAACTGAACGCATTTATCTCTTTGATCCTTACGGCTATGGTTGTCGGCGTTGCAGAAATGGCAGCGGGTGGAAAGACAATTGATCCAATCGCAGTACTAGCAAGCGTCAAAGGTGGACTTGGCTCCACACTTGGAAGCATGGCGCTCATCATTGGTTTTGGTGCAATGCTTGGTAAACTTATGGCAGATGCAGGCGGTGCACAGAGAATCGCACTCACACTGATTCATAAGCTTGGCGCCAAGAAAGTACAGTGGGCTGTGATGATTGCAGGTTTTGTAGTAGGTATCGCCCTATTCTTCGAAATCGGCTTTGTATTGATGCTTCCATTGGTATTTACGATTGCAATGGCAACAAAGACACCACTCATTAAAGTCGGAGCACCGATGGTAGCGGCACTCAGTGTAACGCACGGTTTCTTGCCACCACATCCAGGTCCAACCGCGATTGCTGAAATCTATGGCGCGGATCTAGGACAGACGTTACTTCTTGGACTTTGTGTAGCAATACCAGTCGTCATTCTTGCTGGTCCCGTATTTACGAAAACAATCAATTTCACAGGTAACACACCACCAGAAGGATTATTTAATACAAAAGAATTTACGGAAGATGAGATGCCAAAATTCGGAATCAGTCTTGCAACTGCCCTATCACCAGTATTTCTCATGGCACTCAATGCAATCTGCGAAATGACACTTCCTGCTGATTCAAAAATACTCAATGTTACTGGCTTTATCGGAGATCCATCCATCGCATTATTGATTGCCGTATTCCTAGCAATCTTTGTGTTTGGAATTGCAAGAAAAAAGACGATGGATGAAATCGGTGTAACAATCGTAGAATCTGTAAAATCCGTAGCAATGATTATCCTCATTATCGGTGCTGGCGGCGCTTTCAAACAAGTACTCGTCGATAGTGGTGTCGCTGATTATATCGTAGAAATCACAGCTGGTATGCCAATCAGTCCACTGATTCTTGCATGGGCAACTGCTGCATTTATTCGTATCGCACTTGGTTCTGCAACAGTCGCAGCAATGACATCTGCAGGCATTGTCGCACCACTGATTGCAACAACAGGCGTATCACCAGAGCTTATGGTTCTTGCTAGTGGTGCAGGAAGCGTGTTCTTCAGTCATGTAAATGACCCTGGATTCTGGTTATTTAAAGAGTACTTTGGGCTTGATTTGAAGCAAACATTCCGCTCATGGTCACTTCTTGAAACCATTATTTCCGTAGCTGGATTGGGAATGGTAATGTTACTATCCGTTTTCATTGGTTAAAGTAAATATTAAATTAGAATATAGAATATAGAAATAGATAAGGAGAGAATAATGCAAAAACAACAAATAGGTGTAATCGGAATGGCTGTAATGGGGAAGAATCTTGCGCTCAATATTGAAAGCAGAGGCTATAGCGTATCCATATTCAATCGTTCCGCAGAGAAAACAAATGAAGTCATAGCAGAAAACAAAGGCAAAAATTTAATACCAACTTATGAAATAGAAGAGTTTGTAAATTCACTAGAGGAGCCTCGCAGAATCATAATGATGGTAAAGGCTGGAGAGCCTACCGAGCAGACGATTCAAAGCTTGTTACCTTACTTAGATAAAGGTGATGTACTCATTGATGGCGGCAATACCCTTTTTAAAGAAACCATTCGCAGAAATGAAGAGCTTGCAAATTCAGGCATCAATTTCATCGGTACCGGAATTTCTGGTGGCGAAGAAGGTGCGCTCAAAGGTCCATCGATTATGCCTGGCGGACAAAAAGACGCCTATGAACTCGTACGCCCAATCCTTGAAAAGATTGCTGCAAAAGCTGAAGATGGCGAACCATGCGTGGCATATATTGGCTCAAATGGTGCAGGACATTATGTTAAGATGGTGCATAACGGCATCGA
The DNA here is from genome assembly GCA_031261525.1 of Eubacteriales Family XIII. Incertae Sedis bacterium. GTDB lineage: Bacteria > Bacillota > Clostridia > Peptostreptococcales > Anaerovoracaceae > JAISJM01. The sequence goes on along the minus strand of JAISJM010000068.1, from coordinate 5,576 downwards.
ATACGGTGATATGCAGCTGATTGCAGAAGCATACGATATCATGAAAAATGTATTAGGTCTTAGCAACGAAGAACTTGCCGATACTTTTAAAGAATGGAACAAAGGCGAATTAGATAGTTTCCTCATTGAAATTACAGCGGACGTATTGACAAGAAAAGATGACCTGACAAATGCCGACCTTGTAGATGTTATCTTAGATTCTGCAGGAACAAAAGGAACGGGTATGTGGACTGGACAGAGCGCACTGGATCTAGGCGCACCACTACCGCTCATAACTGAATCCGTCTTTGCAAGATATATCTCTTCACAAAAAAAGGAAAGAGTCTTCGCAAGTAGTATTTTGAATGGACCTGCTGCAAAAAAAGCAAATATCAGCAACGAAGAAAAGACTCAGCTTATCGAAAAAATACGGCAGGCACTGTATTTTAGTAAAATCCTGAGTTATGCGCAAGGCTTCACACAGATGAGAATGGCAAGTAACCTCTATGATTGGAATCTACAATATGGCGAAATCGCAAAGATTTTTAGAGCAGGATGTATCATTAGAGCTAGATTCCTGCAGAAAATAACCGATGCCTATAATAAAAATTCAAAGTTGAACAACCTCCTCTTAGATGAGTATTTTGCTGAAATCACTTCAAAATATCAGCAAAGTGTCAGAGATGTTGTTGCTCTTGCGATTCAGTCAGGCGTCCCTGCACCAACATTTTCATCTGCAATTGCGTACTTTGATTCGTACCGCGCAGCAGAACTACCAGCGAATTTGATACAGGCACAACGCGATTATTTTGGGGCACATACTTATGAGAGAAATGACCGAGAGGGAATCTTCCATTATAACTGGTATTAAATTGAATCGTTCTTGAGAACATAAAAATGTCAGGACACGTCGTCCTGACATTTTTTATAATCCTAGCGTTTTTTTCACGTACACTTACTTACTTCTCCAGCCAGCAGTGTTTTCGGTACGCATTCGGCGTCATTCCTGTAATCTTCTTGAATACGGAGGATAGATATTTCGGATTACCATAGCCACTTCGTTGGCTAATTTCAGTGATATTAAAATTGGTATCAGCTAGTAGCTCCTTTGCAATATTGATGCGCTGCATTGTGAGCATTTCTGTAAAAGATTGTCCTTTCAACTTTGTAAAAAGGGAACTGACATAACTCGGTGTTCTTGAAAAATGCTCGGCGACCGAATTCAAGTTGATGTCACTGCTTGCATTGACTTGAATATATTTAATCATCTCAGCAAGCAATGTGTTGTGCTCGCTTACACCTGAATCCGCGACACTCGACTTCACCATCTTCATATAGTGCGCGAGTTCTTTGTGGAATTGTGTATCAGTGCAGATTAGTTCAATCGGTCTCATCGGAACATATGACAGCTCGCAGCCTCTGGATACGAAATATTTGTATGTATATTTTTCAAGTAATAGCAACGAATCAATCAGCAATTTGATACGATTGATTGACACAGGTTGTTTGATGATTCGATCAAAATAGGCATTTGCAGTATCTATAAACGTACCTGATAAAACCGCTTTATCGTCCACTTCTGGAAGTTTTTCCACATTGCCTTCTTGTAAATCAAGATACGAAAAGAAATGTGCACTACTTGAATCCACAAATAATCGGCTAATCAACGCAATTTTTGCTTCCTTTCCAGATTGACTGAGATAAGCAGGTTTAAAGACAACGGATCCGACACTCGTAAAGAGTGGCAAATCAATATTCTTTTTAATCAGTTTGCGAATCCATGAAAGAGATTGCTTCACATCAGATAACAATTTGTCTTTATCGCGATCGCCATACAAAAGATAGTAGAAATTATTTTCGGCGTCAATCACTTCTGCAGAATGCAGCCCCAACTGAAAATGGACTTCATTTGCAATGCTCTGTACAGCGATACCGGTATAGATCGTATTTGCATCGTCTGGAATCTGAAACTGCAGAATTGCGCAAAGATAGACACTGTAGTCTAGAGCAACACCGAGAGTACTTAATCGCGCAACAACACTGTCGATTTTCGCGGAATCAACGGAGGTAATCAATTCAAGTAGCATGTTGTGTTTCAGTGCGGCACTTACATTTTTAACCGAGGCACGTTCTTTTTCCTCTTCTTCCGCTTGAACGTTTCGAAGTGTAATCTCTCGAATATACTTCGAAATCAGCGACACAAAAGCCTGTTTCTTTACAGGTTTTAGAATATACTCCTTTACGCCAAGTGAAATCGCCGTCTTCGCATACGAAAAGTCCTCATAACCTGACAAGATAATTACATCGGGGTGATGATCGCTGGATTGTAATTTTTTAATAAATTCAAGTCCATCCACGCCAGGCATGCGTATATCAGATATAACCAAATCTGGTTTATTTTCCGTACAGATTTCAAGTGCTTCCAATCCATTTGAAGCCTCAACAAAAGTCACGTCTTCTATCGTTTCCCGACTGAGCATCGCAATGATACCGCGCCTAATAATCGCCTCATCATCCGCAATTAAAATTGTAAACATATAAACTCCTAAATACGAATATATATCGTAACAACTGTCCCCGCATCGTCACTTTCGATCTCAAGCCGACTTCCTTCGAGACACATCATCTTGATGCGCTGCGACACATTGATCAGCCCAATCGATCGTCGTTTTCGCCTTGTATTTGGAATGGATTCTTCGTCAAGGAGGCACTGATTGATGATCTCAAGTCTCTCCGAATTAATTCCGATACCGTTATCCCACACGACAATTTTTACAAAATCATCCTCTTGGCAAATGTCGACAAAAAGATTCCAAGGCGGCATTTTCTGCTCAAAACCATGATTGAAACTGTTTTCTACAAGAGGCTGTAGTAGAAATTTTGGAACAAGCACATCACGAAGATTCTCGTCGTAAGATAACTCACAATTAAGATGTTCACCAAAGCGCATATGCATGATATTGATATAATTTGTCAAATTTGCCCACTCGTGTGCAATCGTGACCGTATCGCCCTCCCAATCGATACTATATTGCAATAAATTACTCAGCGATTCCAGACTATCGCCCATCATATAGTATTCGTCTACCTCGCATTGCATGCGCATATTTTCAATCGTATTATGCAAAAAATGCGGATTAATCTGCGCTTGAAGCGCCCGCAGTTCCGCGTTATTCTTAATTTTTTCTTGGTCTACGAGACGCGCCAATAGACTCGAAAGTTGCGACGACATGCTGTTAAAGGTCCGCGCAATACGAGAAATTTCATTGAACCCACTTTCATTCATCTGGACATCAAAATTACCAGATGAAATCACTTGCATGCTCTGATCCATCTCCTTGAGTTTTCTAAGAAGAAGACGAGCCGACAGATAAGACAGTAAAAAGATTGCGCCAATTGCCAAACCTGAGATGATAATAAACGCAGAAAGCATCTGCTTTGTTCCAGCAATCACCACATCATAGTCCATCGCTGTAACAAAATTCAGATTCGTCAAATCGCTATGACCTTGTGCAATGAGATATTTTTTGCCATTAACTTTTAATACATTTTTAGTACCCTCAGACTCATATTTTAGAAAATTATCGTTGATATCCAGCTTTGCACCAGTACGATAAATCGGACTCTCGCTCGAGTCATAAAGCAGATAACTGACGCTCTGATCCTGATCAAGAAGCCGTGCATCATTCATCAACTTCGCAATCGGAATATTGACTTCGAGCAGACCAATCGTCTCTCGCGTGCGAAGATTATTCACCTTACGATAAATCGGAAGAATCAAGCCCCCCTCATCCGCGGGTGAAGCTAAAATAGGCAATTCTAATTCAATCTCTCGTTTTCGTACATTACCAACAAAATTGCTTCCGTCATCATCCGACACTGCCTCGTCAAAATAACTCGTATTCTTCAAGTCATCAAAGGAAAACGACCATGTACCATTTGCATCAATTTGTTTATTGCTCGAATAAGCGGCAATCATACTGAAAAAATTCGGGTGCGTATTACGCGTGGTGAGCATCTCTTCTTGCATACTTCCAAGGTAATTATTGATTTCATATTCACTCAGCTCATTGCTACCATCGAGGATATAAGAAAATTCTTGTCTGAAATAAAGTTGATCCAGAAAATCGATTCCAACTTCCGCGTTTTGGTCCACCGCGGAACTAAAATACAACAAATCGGCTTCAAGTTGCGAAGTCGCCTGTGAAATTGACGCATTTAAGAGACTATGATAATACGAAATGGATACAATAACTGTAGGCACAATCATTGCCAAAGTAAAGGCAATGGTAATCTGCCACACAATACTGATGCGTCTGAGCTTTTCAATTATTGATTTTATTGTACCCATTCTCATACGCTAAAACAACAGGAGCAAATGATAAACCACAAATGTCACAATCCACGCCACCGCCGTCTGACCAATCACAACACCGAGTGCGGCAAGTCCAGAACCAAGTTCACGCTTCACAACAGAAATCGCAGCAACGCAAGGTGTATATAACAGGCAGAAGACCATAAATGCATAAGCCGTCTGCGGTGAAAACATCGTCTGAAGCTGTCCAGATACATGGGCAGCTGATACACCCGTAAGCACAGCCATCGTTGATATGACAGCTTCCTTCGCCATAAATCCAGTGATGAGCGAAGTTGCAGAGAACCAATTTCCAAAGCCGAGTGGCGCAAAAACGGGTGCAATCACATGCCCAATCGCGCTGAGCATAGAATGATTCGGATCCGCAACAGGATTGAGTTTATAGTCAAATGTCTGCAAGAACCAGATAACCAAAGACGCCACAAAGATGACCGTAAACGCGCGTGTCAAAAAGTCTTTTGCGCGCTCCCAAATCAATTGCAATACCGACTTCCAGTGTGGAAAACGATAACTCGGCAACTCTAATATAAACGGAGACGGCTTGCCTTTGTAGAAAAAGACCTTAATAATCAGCCCAATAAGGATACTGATCAAGATTCCAAGCAGATATAAACTAATGATGACGAGCGCCCGATTCTTTGCAAACAACGCCGCAGCAAACACACCGTAAATTGGCAATTTCGCGGTGCAACTCATAAATGGCGTCAGAAATATCGTCATCTTACGATCACGATCACTGGACAAGGTTCGCGTGGACATAATCGCAGGCACACTGCATCCGAACCCAAGGAGCAATGGAACAAAACTCTTCCCAGATAATCCAATCTTACGTAACACCCGATCCATCATATAGGCGACACGCGCCATATATCCAGTATCCTCCAACAATGACATGAATGTAAACATGACGATAATCATTGGAATGAACGAAAGTACAGACCCAACGCCAGCAAATATGCCATTTTGAACAAGAGATACAACAACAGCATTTACATCATTTACCTCTAAAAAATGAACGACAAATTCGCCAAGAGCATCGATGCCACCCGCCAATAAATCGCTTAAATAGCTACCAATCAGACCAAATGTCAGATAAAATATGAGCGCCATAATTGCCAAAAACATTGGAATTCCGAGATATTTATGTGTAAGCAAAGAGTCAATCTTCGAGCTTCGCTTATTTTGAAGTGTGAGTTCTGGCTTCACGACACTATCACTTACA
>JAISJM010000021.1 GCA_031261525.1 Eubacteriales Family XIII. Incertae Sedis bacterium | reverse complement strand
CTTATCGGCAGAGCTAATCACATCTTTCGGGATACCCGCAATCTTCGCAACATGGATACCATAACTTTTACCTGTCGCGCCAGGAATAATTTTATGAAGAAATACAATATCTTCGCCACTCTGTGCAATCGAAGTCCGCACATTGACCATGCCGTGTAGCTCTTTCTCCAAAGTTGTAAGTTCATGGTAATGCGTAGCCAATAACGTACGGCAACGCAAGCCGCCAACAGTAAGCTTCTCAGCAGTAGCCCAAGCAATTGCAAGTCCATCATAAGTAGAAGTTCCACGCCCAATCTCATCCAGGATAATGAGACTCTTTGCGGTCGCAGTATTCAGAATATACGAAAGCTCATTCATCTCAACGAAAAATGTCGACTCGCCTTTATATAAATTGTCAGAAGCACCAATACGCGTATACACATGATCGCATACCCCGATATGAGCACTGCGCGCAGGTACAAAACAGCCCATCTGCGCCATCACGACAATCAATGCAGTCTGACGCATATAGGTCGATTTACCAGCCATATTGGGACCTGTAATCAACAGCAAACTGGAATCTGATTGATCCAAATAGATATCATTTGGGATATATTGATTCGTCACATTTCGCTCAATCACAGGATGGCGCCCCGCCTCAATTTCAATCACGTCGCTATTGTCGACGACTGGCCTCACATACGACATCTCCGAACTGACGCGCGCCCAAGATGTGAGCACATCGATCTTCGCAATTGCAAGCCCTGCCCTTGTCAGCGCCGCCGTATATTGCGAGATATCCTCAATCAAAGACGCAAACAAATCAAACTCAAGCTTATGAATCTTACTCTCCGCGCCCAAAACCAACGACTCGACTTCTTTCAATTTCGGTGTGATATAACGCTCCGAATTGACGAGCGTCTGCTTACGGATATAATCCTCGGGTACTTGCGACGCATTTGCTTTCGTGACATCGATATAATAGCCGAAAACTTTATTGTATCGCACTTTAAGCGTCTTAATCCCCGTGCGTTCACGCTCCGTCTCTTCAAGTCCCTTAATCCACGCGACACCATCCGAAATCGAATCCTTCATCATATCGAGATCAGAACTATAGCCAGGATTGATAAAGCCACCTTCCCGAAGTGAAAATGGAGGATCTTCCACCAATGCCAGCGTTATCTTATCAATCAACGCACTAAAATCCGAGATACGATCATAAAGATAACTCAAAGTAGCCTCAAATGGCGTCAAATCCGATATAATCTCTGGAATATAACGAAGCGATTCCGCAAGTGAAATCAAATCGCGAGCATTTGCGTTGCCATAGCTGATACGCGCACTATACCGCATCAAATCCTGAATTTTTTTCAAATTTTCGGTCAGATTATTCAACAAAAGCGGATTATCATAGATGATTTCTACCGCATCTTGACGCCGACTAATCTCCGCCACATCGATAAGCGGTGCCGTGATATAGGATTTCAGCAGACGCTTGCCCATCGCCGTCTGAGTCTTGTCAATCACAGACAGAAGCGAACCTTGCTCCGAGCGGTCATAAATCGTCTGCAAAAGCTCCAAATTGCGAATCGCCGTCGCATCGAGCTGCATCTTGTCATCATCGGTATACACAACCAATTTCTTGATATAATCGAGCTCTTTTTTCTGCGTCTCATCGATATATTGATAGAGCGCGTAAAGCGATGGCAAGATGATACTCGACTCCTCAAGCCCAAGCGATTTCAGATTTGGTGCATCCAATCGTTCCAGTGCAAATGTCACCATTGCAGCGGTCTTTGCCTTGGCGTTGGATCGTATTGGCTTGATATCAAAAGCTTCCTCAATCGTCGTGTCGATTCCAAAGGCATAGACTTCATCACTAGCGATAATCTCCTTCGGACTTACCTTACTGATTTCAGATAGGATTGCCTCTTTCAACATCGCGGATTTTAATTCCGTAGCGCGAAGCTCGCCTGTTGAGATATCAACCATCGATAAGCCAGCTTTTTCACCACGAACAAAGATACTCATAAGAAAATTATTGCTGCCAGGCGTAAGCATTGATGCATCAGAAAGCGTTCCAGGTGTAATGATTCGCACAACTTCACGCTTCACAATCCCTTTCGCAAGCTTTGGATCTTCAACCTGCTCACAGACCGCGATTGTCAGTCCATTTTCAATCAGTTTCTTGATATATCCTTCCGCACTATGATATGGAATGCCGCACATCGGTGCAAGGTCATTGTCCTTACCAAAATTCTTCTTTGTCAACGCAATATCAAGGACTTTAGATGCAACTTGTGCATCTTCATAGAACATCTCATAAAAATCCCCAAGTCTAAAAAAAAGGATGGAGTCCATATACTCATCCTTTATATCCAGATACTGCTTCATAACCGGCGTCATCGCCGAACGATCAATCACTACAGAATCCTCCTCTAGTCTCTATCTTTCGACAGCAATATCAAAAACTCAACATTGCCTTTTGCTCCTGTAATCGGCGATGTAATCACCTCATGTGGTGTAAGTCCAGCGTGCACAGCATAGCCTTTCACGTTTTCAATGACCTCTAACCTGACTGCCTCATCTCGGACAATGCCCTTCTTACCAACCTGTTCGCGCCCTGCCTCAAACTGAGGTTTAATCAAAGCCACAACTTGACCACCGTTCTTCAACAATTTTGAAGCCACAGGAAGCACAAGATTCAGCGAGATAAAAGACACGTCAATCGATATAAAATCAATCGGATCAATGGTATCCACATCGACATATCTGATATTTGTCCGCTCCATATTGACAACACGAGGGTCATTACGAAGCTTCCAATCAAGTTGTCCATACCCCACATCGACGCAGTAAACCTTACTCGCACCACTCTGCAGCATACGATCCGTAAATCCACCAGTAGAAGCACCGATATCCATGCACGTACGGCCAGTCAAATCAAATCCCCAGACGTGCATCGCTTTTTCCAGCTTGAGACCACCTCTTGACACATAGGGGCAGATATCTTCTTTTACCGTAATCTCGGAATCCTCAGGATAACTCATGCCAGGTTTATCGGCAATCTGACCATCAACTAAAATCACGCCAGCCATAATCGAAGCTGCGGCTTTCTCACGCGACGGGAAAATCCCTCGTTCTTTCAGTAAGATATCCAGTCGCTTTTTCTCAGCCTTCTTTTTCTTGATTACATCTGTCATGCTCATTCCTAACTTTTATTTTTATAATGTAGCTACAATTCGATCTGCAATTCCTTGCGCATCTACGCCACACTGTATATACAAATCTTTCAAACTGCCATGCGTGATGAATTCATCATCATAGGCAATGATATCCAATATTTTCGAATCTGTATCTGCACTTGCACTTGCAACATATGCGGCAATCGCTTCACCAAAACCGCCTGAACGCATGCCATCTTCAATCGTTACAATACTGCGTCCTTCAGAAATTGCCAAATCAACCGCCTGTGCATCAAACGGTTTCACATAACGTGCATCGACAACATCGACTGCAACTCCAGACTCTGACAAAATCTTTGCCGCAATAATCGCCTGTGGCACCATCGAGCCAAGTGCCCATATTTCAATCTTACTTCCGATATTCTTCACAATTTTGACAGATTTACCAATTTCAAGATTATCATATGCATTTTGAATCAACGTCAATTCCGTTGGACAAGCCGAAATTGCCCGCGGAATACGTATCGAAATCGGACCATCTTGCGCTTTGCTGTGCACGATAAGCATTTGCGCATAATCATGGACGTTGCTTGGCGCCATAACCGTCATCCCAGGCACACTTCGCATGTACGCAATATCGTACAGTCCATGATGAGTCTCACCATCCTCACCGACAAGCCCCGCGCGGTCAATGAGAAACGTTACATCCTGCTTCTGCATCGCAACATCGATCATAATCTGGTCATAGGCACGCTGTAAAAACGTACTATACACACACACATAAGGTCTAAGCCCAGTAAGTGCAAGCCCTGCCGCAAATGTCACAGCATGTTCCTCCGCAATCCCAACATCAAAAAACTGATTCGGATATTCATCAGAAAATTTCGCAAGCCCCGTTCCATCTCTCATTGCAGCCGTAATCGCGCAAATCGCATGATTTTCTTCTGCAAGATCACAAAGGACTTCGCCTGTGACACGACTAAAACTTTTTTTCTTAGAACCAAGCACCTTACCTGTCTCAATCTCAAAAGGACCAATGCCATGAAATGCAGCAGGATCTTTTTCTGCGTTGATATAGCCTTTCCCTTTTTTCGTTACCGTATGAACGACAATTGGAAATTTAATATCTTTGACCGCAGAAAAAATTTCAATCAATTCTTTTATATTGTGTCCATCGACGGGACCATAATACTTAATCCCAAATTCTTCAAAGATAGAACCATTCGTCAATGAATATTTAACGAGATTTTTCACACTTTCGATGCCGTGTGAAAGGCTCACCCCTACAGCTGGTACACTTGTGATATTGTGTTTGATTGTCTCTTTGAGACTTCGATAGGTTTTAGATGCTCTTAAATTTGCAAGATGCTGATGCATACTTTTTATGTTATTACCAATAGACTTCTCATTGTCATTGATGACAACGATGAGCCGTCCGCCCAATGAACCGAGATTCAGAAGACCTTCGTACACCATGCCGCCAGTCATCGCACCATCGCCCATAATCGCAATCGTGTTCCCATCAATTCCCTGTATATTGCGACCTTTTGCAATCCCAAGTGCCGCCGATATCGAGGAACTCGCATGCCCAGAATCATAGTAATCATAGGGGCTTTCATCTCGCTTTGGAAAGCCACTGATGCCACCATAGTGACGCAAATGTTCAAAATCATTCACGCGCCCCGTCAGCATTTTATAGACATAAGCCTGATGACCGACATCAAACACAAACGCATCTTCCGACGGATCAAAGACTTTTAATAACGCAAGCGTAAGTTCAACAATACCTAAGTTACTAGCAAGATGTCCTCCATTATTGGCAACTGTTTCGATCAGCCTGTCTCGTATCTCATAAGTCAAAAGAGATAAATCATCAATATCAAGTTCATGTATCTCCTCAGGCAAATTTAAATCTTGAAAATTTTTCATATTATTTACTCTAATCCACTAATTCTTTCGTACCTGCATTCCAAGCGCAAAATCCCTTAAAAATGCCGCACGTTCCCCAAAGACATCAAGTGCTTTTTCAGCAGCAAATGTCAATTCCTCCAGTTTTCGGTAAGAAGCTGCTATACCATAAAGACTTGGATAAGTAAGCTTCGCATTCTTTTCGTCGCTCCCCGTTGGCTTTCCAAGTTCTTCCGTCGTTGACTCAATATCAAGCAAATCATCTTTAATCTGAAAGCCAAGACCAATCGCCTCCGCATACTGTCTTAACGCATCAAGCTGCATATCATCTGCACCCGCAACCAATCCCCCCGCAAGTACTGCAGCAGCAATGAGTGCACCCGTCTTATTTCGATGAATGAAATCAAGGCGTTTTATATAATCTGCTTGCAAAATCGGATTCTCAGTATCTTCAGCATTCGATTGATTGAGCAAGAGTGCTTCACTCTCAATATCAACAACCTGCCCAACAATCATACCATCATTGCCAGCAAGACTTGTGATGATATCCATCGCTTTCAACTTGCCAAGCCGAAGTGTCTCATCAGAAGTTCCAATTGCATCTTTAACAAGAATCTCTGCCGCATTCAAAACCAAGGCATCACCAGCCAATATCGCAATTGCCTCACCATATACTTTATGATTCGTTGCTTTACCACGCCGCAAATCGTCATCATCCATTGCAGGCAAATCATCATGAATTAATGAAAAAGTATGGATATACTCCAGTGCACAGGCTGCCGCAATCGCATCTTGAACCTTGCCGCCACAAATTTCACATGCTGCAAGTACAAGCACAGGGCGTATCCGCTTCCCGCCAGCACTGAGAGAATATATCTCAGACTCACGCAAAACACGAGCAAGTCCGTCCACATCAGGAAGTAATTTAATGATATTCTGCTGAACCAAATCCAGATATTTATCATATTCAACTATATAAGATGTGTATTTATTATCCACGTTTTTCAATCTCTTCAATTCTACCTTTCGCATCATTCAAGATGAGCTTGCACTCATCATAATACTTCACCGTTGCCTCATAAGCTTTAATTGCATCTTCAAGACTGGCGTCCTGTGCCTCAATCGCCGCATAGCTCTCACTGAGCTTTTTATAAGCTTCCTCAAATGTTAACTTTGCCATATATGTATGCTCCTATTCTAAGCCACTCCGCTTTATTATTTGTTAATGGTATCCACTGTCAAATTGACGGTTCCGTCACTCAACACAGCATGAACCTTGTCTCCTACTTTTATCTGTTTAATACTTGCAAGCACTCGTTGTTCTTGCATGAGCACACTGTATCCGCGGCTGAGTATCGACTTTGGATTCTTTGTGTCGCTTAACGCCATCATATGTTCCACATCTTGATCATACCGATTGATTCGTTCTGTCAGTGTGCGAAGTGACGCCTGTCTTTTCTCTAAAATCAAATCCTCATATGGTTGAATTCGGTTGCGTATCATACGAAGTGACAACTGCTTTTTATTATCAATCAATTCAACATATGGGAGAATGCGATTCATGACAGATGACTTCAATACACGCGGATTCTTATGCTCAAGAAGCATGAGATTTCTTTCATATTTGCGGGCTAGATACGTCTTTGAAGTTGCTACCACAGCTTCAAGATTCGCATTGATTTCTTCAAGATCTGGTACGGCAATGGATGCAGCCTCTGTAGGCGTCTGAGCACGTCTGTCCGCTACAAAATCAGAGATTGTAAAGTCAATTTCATGACCTACCGCAGATATAATCGGAATCTGCGAATCATAAATAGCTCGAGCTAAGATTTCTTCATTAAATGCCCATAAATCCTCAATACTGCCACCACCGCGCCCACAGATAATCACATCGACATCCGTATGCCTCTCATTTAGTAATGCCAACGTCTGCGCAATATCTCGTGATGCCTGTTCCCCTTGCACCAAGACAGGGCAAATCAGGATATCGACATAGCTATTGCGGAGTTTGATGATACGGAGCATGTCATCAATTGCAGCGCCCGTTCCAGATGTCACAAGTGCAATCTTCTTTGGAAACCACGGCAATGGCTTCTTATGCTGCGTGTCAAAGAGACCTTCTGCCTCCAGTCGTATTTTCAGTTTCTCAAAGGCAAGCGATAAATTGCCCTGACCCTCAATTGCGACATTTGCGACCTGAAATGAATAATAACCACCCTTTTCATACACACTGACGCGTCCATCCACAACGATGGAAAGTCCGTCTTCCAAGGTATAATGAATAGATCGATAGACACCTTTGGGCATGAAACAATTGATTTTGCTGTCATTGTCCTTCAATGTAAAATACACATGACCGCTAGGCCCGTGTACTTTAAATCCGCTAATCTCTCCAACCACCTTCATGCGTGACAAAATGACATCTGAGTCGAAGAGCTTCTTTATGTAGTTGTTGAGTTGTGATACTCTAATTGCTTTTGCCATTAATAATTTTTATTGCAGACTCCTCTATTATCTATCAAAATATATGAATATATCTTAAACAAGTGGGTATATACGATACCTACTTACACCATTTTCTTCTTTGAGGCGTCCATAGGTTACGGAACTTGAAAAGCTTTCCTTTTTTGTCACATCGGGCTTCTCTCCACGCGCAATCGAACCTAATACACCATTGATAAAACTCTTCGATTTTTCATCGCCGTAGGTCTTTGCAAGCTCAACAGCCTCGTTGATTGCAACACTTTCAGGCACTTTATTTGCACCTTCGGTGAAAAGCATTTCTGCAATTGCAATTCTAAGAATGGCAAGATCTAGTTTCTTAATTCGGTCAAGCGACCAGTTTTTTAGATGTGATTTGATGATATCATCAATCTGTGCTAAATTATTTAGCACAAGACCATACGTATATTCAAAATACACCTCATCTGGGAAATCATGATCTTCGTATTCGATATGCTCATCCCAGAAAATTTTCTTGGATTTATCACTATAATCGTTCATCAGACCCATCTGAAATATGAGCTTAAACAACACCTCTCGCGTGTCACGTCGCTCAAGTAACTGTTCTTCTGTTAGCTTTTGAGAAGGCATCTCATCTCCATTTCTTAATTTACTCTACACTATCATCTGTATCATCGTCTATATCGGCACCATCATAGACACCTTGGACATGGATATGAATCCCTGCAATTTTTAAATCCATGACCTCTTCCAATTGCTTTTTAACCTGATTCTGAATATTCCATGAGATATCAGGAATTCTGACACCAAATTCGACAATGATATAGATATCAATTTCGTAGCCATTTGCACCCTTGTCGATTTTAATTCCTTTGTATTTATTTTCTCTTTGCAGCACATTCTTCTGAAAAGAATCGTACATACCGCCTGTTAGCCGATAGACGCCATCTGTCGAAACCACCGCACCCATCACATATGCTGCGATAACTTCATCTGCAATGCTAACCGAATAATTTTTTTCATCTAATGTATTCATATCTTCATTATGTTCGGACATAACCACTAATCACACTTTCTTTCTCTACTAAAAGATTACACTTTTGTTGCGCCTATGTCAGATAAATTGGTATCGCTTGTACTATAATCATCGTTTTTTCCAGTATATTCTTCATCGTCAGCCTCTTTAGATATTGGAAGAACTTCAAGCAAAACTCTTTCAATACGACGCTCTTTCCAAGAGTCAACCGTTAGCACAAGATTTTCTATCTCCACGACACGCTTCTCTTTGTCGTCATCGGAAGGAATCTCGCCAAGTGTATCGATAATCAAACCACCAATCGTCTCATAATCATCCGACTTAAGGTTTGTGTCAAGAATCTCATTTAAATCATCCAGATAGAAATTACCATCTATCTCGTAATGAGTCTCATCAATTTTATCAATCTTTGGCTCATAATCGTCATATTCATCGTCAATGTTGCCCATGACTTCCTCGACCATATCTTCGAGTGTCACAATACCAGACAGACCGCCATATTCATCAACGAGAAAAGCAATATGCTTTTTATTTTCCTGCATATCGAAGAATAATTCATCAATTTTCTTTGTCTCAGGCACAAAATAAGGTTTCTGAAGAATCTTCCGAATCGCAACACGATTAAAGCCCTGCTTCTTCGCTTTGACGATATAATCCTTTAGATATAAAACCCCTATGATGTCGTCATTATCTTTATCAAAAAACGGGATACGCGAATATTTACTCGCAAGCATATCATCGACATAGTCCTCCAGTTTCTCGTTGATATTGAGCATGAAAATATCCGTTCGTGGCGTCATGATCTCATAAGCAAGCTTGTCATCGAACTCAAACACACTCGTTATCATCTCCTTGCCACCTTCACCGAGCATCCCAGATTTCTCACCGACATCAAGAATTGACCGTATCTCCTCTTCGGAATACAGTTCATCAATACGGTCGTCTTTCAGCCCAAACAATCTCAAAAGAACCATCACGCTTTTGGAAAGTAGCCATATAAATGGAGCACTAATCACAGAGACCATATGCACGGCACGGCAGGTAAATAAGGCAATCTTCTCTGAAAACTGTAGCGCAATTCTCTTTGGCGCAAGTTCACCCAAAACCAGACTAAAATATGCCAATATAACCGTAACTACAGCAACCGAAATCGGCATTGCCGCAGGCATCCCGATCGCCTCAAATCTCTTAGAAAGCGCCGCCGCGATTGTTGTTGCCGCCGATGCACTTTGAAAAAGTCCAGCCAATGTAATCACGACTTGAATTGCCGATAAAAATTTATTCGGCTTATCCATTAAATCTAATAGTACTTTGGCGCGCTTGTCGCCCTCTTCACGTAACGTAACGATACGAGTCTTATTTACTGAAACCATAGCCATCTCAGCTGCTGCAAAGAATGCATTGATGATGATGAGCACAAATATCAATAATAATTGAAGTGCAATCTGACTCGCCGGGTCCGTATCTGTCATGTATATCTCCTTAATAAGTAACAATGTAATTTGGTCATTCTATATAGGCGAATGCCTCTAGCTAATTACTGTTCATTCTACCATATTTCGCGCGCTATCTCAACTGCTATGCAGTCATATCTTATTTCAGTAAACGTGCAAATGTCGCAAAATACTCTAGTTAAAGAGCATTTTGCGACATTTTATGAATAATAATTCGTATTTTGACGATAAATCAGTTTATTCTGTCATTGCAGCTTCATCTGCATCTGTAATCGTAGCTTTTGTATCACCATTCATAATAGCAAGATATATAATAAATGCTACAACAAATGCAAATATATAGGCATTTGTATTGATGAATGAAAGTACACTAATCTGCCCTAGAGAGCCAGGGAAGATGGATACGAGTGTTGGAATGATTGCACCACAGAACCAAGCGATAAATGCCTTCACATTGAATCCATTAGAGTACCAATATCTTCCAGTAGAGCCAAGATACAATGCTTTTACATCCACATTCTTCTTCTTTACAATGTAATAATCTGCAATAAATATGGCTGCTACAGGAGCAAGAATTCCACCATATACATTCAGGAATGTAAACATCGCACCAGCAGTACTTCCATTTAGTGAAATTGCATAGTAACCGACTGCGATGATACAGGCAAGCGTTGCACCCATGCGGTAAGTAATTCTCTTTGGACTGATATTGGAGAATCCATTGGCAGGAGCAACAACATTGGCAGCGATATTGGTCGTCAGTGTAGCGATTACAACACCAAATCCAACAACAAACATGATGATTCGAGCGGCAGGACCTTCACCAATATAATGCAGTGCATCAGCAGGACTGAACAAAGGTGTATTATCTCCTGTAAGATTTGCAAGGAACGTAGCCTGTGCATAGAACGCTCCAATGACCGCACATGCAGCCATTGCGAGAGGCATACCATAGAGTTGTCCACGGAATTGTGCTTTTTGATCCTTCGCATATCTTGAGAAATCTGGAATATTCAATGCCATCGTAGCCCAGAAACCAATATTGCTCGTAAGCCCACCGAGGAAGACGATTAAGAATCCACCATTTGCTGTGACATTTCCAGCACTAATATTGGACGTAATGATATCTGTAAAACTATATCCCTTATCGGCACCAATGAGAATCGCCCAGATAAAAAGTGTAATAGACAGCACAATGAGCACGGGTGAGCCAATAGATTCGAAAATTCGGATTACAACACTACCAAAGGCTGTAAGAACCCATGTAATGACAAGGAAGATGAAGAACCCTACCCAAAGTGCGCTCGAACTCGTATCATCAAAACCAGGCGCAAATGCCTTAATCATGGAGAGAATCGCCACACCACCGACGCCGCATTGAACAGCATTCCAACCACAAGCCGTAACCGCTCTTGATAATGATGGAAGATGCGCACCGTTGATACCAAAGGTAAGTCTAGCAAATACTGGGAATGGAATACCATATTTGGTACCAGCATGTGAGTTGAGTTGAATTGGTATCAGAATCAAGACATTACCAATGATTACATTCAGTACAGCTAGAAACGGAGATAGGCCCAAGCCGACAAGTCCAGATGCCATCATAAAGGATGGGATACAAATGGACATACCAACCCATAGCATAGAGATATGAAATGTATTCCAAGTTCTATCGGCAAGTGAAGTTGGGGCAAGATCTTCATTAAAATATCTAGTTCCCGTTAGTTCGGCACGAGTCTGTTCTGTAAGTTCATACAGTCCATCACGTTGCTTTTGTGTATAAGCTGCCATTGATACACCTCCTATATTAAAAATATACAACGATTCAACTACCCGATTGCGAGACCTCCTTCTTTATGCAACCTCCTAACTAATAATAAGATAATAACACATTTTAGTTGAAGACAATATTAAATAATGATTGCTAATGTCCGAATAATGTAAGAAGTATGCCAGCTGCAACAGCGGAGCCAATAACGCCAGCGACATTCGGTCCCATCGCATGCATCAACAAATAATTTCTTGGATTATACTTCTGACCTTGTACCTGACTTACACGAGCAGCCATTGGCACAGCAGAAACACCGGCGGAACCAATCAACGGATTAATCTTTCCTCCTGAGAGTACGCACATTACTTTACCAATAATCAGTCCACCAACGGTTGAGAATATAAATGCAGCAAGACCCAATCCAATGATTCCAAGCGTCTTCGGTTGTAGGAAATTCGTTCCAACAGCAGTCGCGCCAACCGTTGTGCCAAGAAAAATTGTAACAATATTGATTAAAGCATTTTGAGCAGTATCACTTAATCGATCAACAACACCAGATTCTTTAAAAATATTACCAAGCATGAGCATACCTATGAGCGGTGCGACAGAGGGAATCAGCAATACAGTAAGAATTGTTACGGCAATTGCAAAACTAATTTTCTCTAGTTTGCTTACCTGCCGAAGTTGTTTCATCTCAATCTTACGCTCTTTATCCGTTGTGAGCAATTTCATAATCGGCGGCTGAATCAATGGGATAAGAGCCATATATGAATAAGCCGCAATTGCAATCGGTGCCAGCAGATGTGGTGCTAACCTCGTCGTAAGATAGATTGCCGTAGGACCATCAGCACCACCAATGATGCCAATCGAAGCCGCTTCTTGTGGTGTGAAATTGAGAACTGCCACAGCGACAAAGAATGCAACGCCGATACCAAATTGTGCACCAGCCCCCATCAATAATGAACTAGGACGTGCAATAAGCGGTCCAAAATCCGTCATACAGCCAATCCCTAAGAATATGAGGGATGGATACACACCGAGCTTTACACCAAGATAAAGAATATCTAGTATGCCACCTTGATGAAGCACTGTACCAAAATCAATATCACCTGTCTTATAGAAATCCATATGGATAAGCTCACCCATTGGTAGATTTGAAAGTAGCATGCCAAATGCAATTGGTAATAGAAGCAAAGGTTCAAACTGCTTAACGATTGCTAGATAGACCAAGACGCATGACAGCACAATCATGACGACATTTTCCCATTGCAAATTCGCAAAACCGGATTCTGCCAATAATTTTGTAATTGAATCTAAAAACATTAAGCCTCCCTCTCCTTCTTCTCACGCAGTGAGTGTTCAAATTTAATAATTGCAAATGAAAACACACGAATAACCGCCCAAAGCAAGATAAGTACAGCAAAGACAACGAACATTGTAAATAATGCTGCCAGCAATGCCTCCCCGATCGTCAATGTATCCATAATGGACCTCCCTGTTATGAAAATTATAATATACTGTAAGAATATATCAAAATCAAAAAGAAAACAACTAATTTCTCAGTTGTTTTCTAAAAAAAAATAATTTTATTGAATTTTATATTAATTAATACAACACTAGAAATCGCGTTAGTGTCAATAATGTGTCATGTCCAAATCGTTATTTTTCAATCGCTACAGCTATCACAGAAAATACAATAAACCCAATCGCCGCTATTGTTGTAATCTTCGTAAGTAAACCTTCGTAGCCTCTACCTTTTTTCTTACCAAAAAGTTGCTCTGCACCACCACCAATAGAACCACTTAATCCAGCACTATTACCTTGCTGAAGTAATACGCTTGCGATAAGTACAATACTAGCTATAAGCAATATAATCTTTAATGCAATTACCATCTATATCTCCTATCTAACCAATTATAATCATTAACAATCATTTCATGATGAATGCAAATAAATACACTCAAACCAACAAACATAATAACATATCAAACGATTTGTGTCAAATAAGAGAATTTACTCAATGACTATGAGTCGCGTGAGTCTTGCGCTCCTTTTTCTTTACGTTTCCTTATTATAATCCAGAGAATCAAAAGAACAAAAGCTGCCAGAACAGCAAGTGCAATTGTTGCTGCAATTACCTTTTGTGCAGTATGCCATCCTTTTGGTGGCTGCGTATCTTCAATACCAACGGCTGCCGAATCTGAAAAGGTTTCCTTTGGTTCTCTTGCATCTACAGACGTATCCATCGCATTAGTCGTATCAGTCCCATCAGTCATTTCTTCGTCCTCAGCGTCATGAGCGTTTGCATTTGTCTTCGTTGCTTTTTCTGGATCAAGCACAGGCACAATCGGCTCATATGTTGCAAGAATTACATACTGCGTTCTCGTGTCAGCTTCTGTTCTCGTAGTCGTATAAGTTGATTTTGCCTCATAATAATGAGTATCAAGATACTTTTCGCCACCTCTATATGTAACAAAGGCTCTAAATTCATTTGGAATACCATCTTCATCATAACCAGTCGTTTCATATCTGACGCCAGCTCTATCAAGTGTAGACAAAACCGTAGCGCCTTGATCCGCATCGCTTTTTATAATAAATGCTTTCTTTTGTGGAAGTTCTTCTACGTCATTTGTTGGTAGATGCTCAAGCACTTGCTCCTTATCAATCTTGCGGTCCTTGGAAATGAGAATTTCTTGAAGCTTCACATTCGTAATATTATTTTTAGCAAGATAATCTTTGGAGACAATCCCTTCAACATACGTTGTATAGGTTCTTTCAATAGGAAATGTCTTTATATCTTGTGACTGCTGCGTATCGATTAGCCGATACCCTTTTTCGAACGCTGCAATCGTAACTGGAACAAGTGGCACTTCATCACCGGTATAATAGATATACTCCACTGTATGATTTGTATTTGCATCAGTGACAGGATCTGCATATGCGCCCAGTGGGTTCGCAACTGCAAATGTACCCATAATCAGCAAGATGGCTACAAATAGCAACCATCCTCTATATCTATCACTGATGAATGTTGGATTTTTACCATTCATTATAAATGTCTCCTTATGTAATCGTTGTTTGTGGCTACTCTTCTTTTTCGCTTAAAGTATATCAACCCTGCGATACAGATTATAGATATGACCAATACGCTTATGAATAAGAAGCGCCGCATATTATCACCTGTCAGTGGGTTACCCTTACCATCTTTCGTCATCTTATTATTTGGATTATCCTTTGAATAAGTCGTCTTGACGTCTGGTTCTGTATTACCAGCCTTTAGTGTAAATGTATTAATCTCAACTGTTCTAACCGTATCCTTGTCCTTATCACGCAAATCATAATCTCGAACAATGTAATCCTTAACGGAAGACTGAATTACTTCATCATCCATCGCTTTGTTTGCATATACAAGATAGGATACAGGTTTAAGTGCCGCAGTTTTAAGCTCATTTGCATAAACATCTGCTTGCGCTGCGTCTTCTTCATCTGTAAGTGCAAGCGCCTTTCTTGCAGATGCATTTGCTGCTACAGTATCATCTTCTGGCGTCCAGTCAACAACTGACGAATCATTGAGCGACTGGTCAGCATAATTTTTAGAAGTAAATCCGACTCTGACACCACCATGCTCGTATCTAATTGCTGTGATGTACTCACCCCCAGCAAGCCCAAGGTCACTTACTAAGAAATGCGCGCGCTGTGTTGTGCTGACATCCTGCGCCCAAAGTTTGAATCCAGTATTTGGGTACACCTGCTTTTGAGACTTGTTATACGCGTTATATGGATTCGTATCCATTGCATTTGCACTAGAATATACCTCATTATCGTTCGTGAGGTTTGTCTTGTACCAGACGTTCATCTTGCCATCAAAATCGCCCCATGTAACAGCCGTCCAAAGTTCTTGAATACGGACTTGATTCTTTTTTACACATTCCAAAATATCATCGACGATAAACTCCTCACCATAGACATTAGATGTGCTTCTATAGTCAATATCGTACTTATAGGTCTCGCTACCAATATTATCGGTTCCTTCCTCATTTGGAAGACTCTTGTATGCAGCAGAGGTACGTTTGATTGTATCTTTATCAACTTCGCAGCTGATATTGATGTAAATCGATGTAACAACCTGATCTGTATCCTTTTCCTTTTGGTCATAATGTCTGATTTTTGCTGTGACAGAATTCTCGATATCTGGCTGTGTTTTAAGGTCATTGAGTACTACTTGATAGGTAGCAGGTTTTAGACCAACCGCATGAAGTGCATCTTCGGCGTAGAATTTATCACTCTCTTTTGGTGTCCAGTCAACAGTCGTTGGCTCTTTTGGATCTAGGTAGTTATCATAGTCCAGACTATCATCGGCATAGTTTTTCGTTGTAAATCCAACTTGAACACCACCGTGTTCAAACCTGATTGCTGTGATATACTCACCTTTTTTGAGTTTTAAATCAGCTACATTTAGGTACTTCTGCTCACTTGCACTTACATTTTCTGACCATAGTTTATATCCAGTGTTTGAGTATACATTCTTATGTTCTGGATTGTATCTATTATCAGGATTTGTAGTCATTGCACTTGCCGTCGAATATACTTTATCATCGTCTGTCTTATTGGTTTTGTACCAGACATTCATCAGTCCATCATAGTCACCCCATGATACAGGTGTCCACAAAGCACTCACTTTAATTTGACCAGCCTTGACGCCCTCAAGTGGATCATCAACGACATACTCTTCTGCAAAGATATTGGATGTACTACGATAATCAAGGTCATAATAGTATTCTTTTGGAGAAATAATCCCTGCATAGGTTGGTCTGTCTGAATCATTACCAGCATCATATAGATAATCATGCTTTGCTTCACCACTAGCAGTATCCGTCGGGATATTTCTAATCGTGTCTTTATCAACCTGCGTATCGATTTCGATATCAAGCGAGGTAACAACAACGTCTTCATCATCGTCTGTAAGGTCATAATGACGAATCTTACATTCAGCCGAATTCACAATATCAGGCTGCTTATCAAGGCTTGTTAGAAGGACTCTATAGGTTGCAGGCTTGAGTCCCTCTGCTGTTTCTGCACCTTCAGCATAAAAACTGCTATCTTTGTTTGGTGTCCAGTCAACGGTAGTTGGCTCTTTTGGATCTAGGTAATTCTCATAGTCGAGACTATCATCGGCATAGTTCTTCGTTGTAAATCCAACTTTAACACCACCATGCTCGAATCTGATTGCCGTGATATACTCATCCTCATCAAGCTCTAAATCCGCTATCGTCAAATGCTTCTGTTCGGTTGTGCTGACATTTTCTGACCATAGTTTAAATCCAGTGTTTGGATATAACTGCTCGTGGTCTGGATTATATCTATTATCAGGGTTTGTAGTCATTGCACTTGCAGTAGAATATATAGCTTTGTCGTCCGTCTTATTCGTCTTATACCAGACATTCATCAGTCCGTCATAGTCGCCCCACGATACAGGTGTCCACAATTCTTGAATCTTAATCTGTCCAGCTACAACACCTTCAAGCGGATCGTCAACGACATATTCTTCCGCAAATATATTGGATGTATTCCTGTAGTCAATATCATAGAAATACTCTTCTGGAGTAATCACACCGTTATCCGTAGATTCGCTACCCGTTAGGTATTCATGTTTTGCCTCACCAATCGCCGTATCTGTTGGAATGAAACGGATTGTATCCTTATCAATTTGTGTCTTAACCTTAATATCAAGTGAGGTAACAACGATATCTTCATCATCATCTCTCAGATCTAAATCGGTTGCAATTCTTGTAGATACAGAATTGTGGATATCAGGTTGTTTATCAAGGCTTGTAAGCAGAACCCGATAGGTCGCCGGCTTTAGTCCGTTGGCATGTACAGCATCTTCTACATAAAACTGGTCGTCTTCTTTTGGCGTCCAGTCAACGATGGATGGCTCATCAGGATCGTCATAATTCTCATAGTCAAGGCTTTCATCAGCATAGTTCTTTGTCGTAAAGCCTTTTTTGACGCCGCCATACTCAAACCGAATCGCAGTAATATACTCATCTTCATCAAGTCCTAAATCAGCTACAGTCAGATGTTTCTGCGCTGTCGTGCTGATACCCTGCGACCACAGTTTGAATCCAGTATTTGGATATACAAGCCTATGATTTGGGTTGAAATACGGATTACTTGGATTTGTAAGAGTTGCATTTACCGGTGAATAATCCTTATCATCTTTGGTCTTATTTGTCTTATACCAAACATTCATCAGTCCATCATAGTCGCCCCATGAAATCGCAGTCCATAATTCCTGCACTTTTATTTGACCAGCGGCAACGCCTTCAAGAGGATCGTCAACGACATATTCTTCCGCAAATATATTGGATGTATTCCTGTAGTCAATATCATAGAAATACTCTTCTGGAGTAATCACGCCTTTATCCGCAGATTCACTACCCGTGAGGTATTCGTGCTTTTCCTCACCAATCGCAGTATCTGTTGGAATAAATCTAATTGTATCTTTATCGACTTCTGTGCTTATTTCTTTTTTTAGATTACTGCAAGGATCTGCTGTAAATAGAATTCTTTCGTCATTGCTTGTGTCATCATTTGCAATTTCAAGAACAGATTCATATGCAGCATTATAGTCATATCCATTTGGAGGTCTGACTTCTCTCACGATATATTTACCTTCAGGAAGATCCTTAAAAGTAAGCGTACCTGCCGCATTTGTTTCTGAAATCATCAGAAGCGTATCAGCTGGGATTACATCATCGCTGTAATCATTTAGTGGATTTGGAACGCTTCCGTCGGCTGAATCAATATGCAAGATATGCTTCACCCAATCGCTAAATCCTGTAATTGCTTTGACGATAGATGTGAAAATGGTCTCCTTTTCGTCTGTGTCTGAAATCTCTGTCACTTTAATTTCATCATGATTGTACAGACCAAAGCTTGCACCTGATACGACTTCACCAGTTTTTTCATCTTGCTTGATTACTTTGATATCAATCTTCTGCCTTACATTTTCAAGGTTTAAATCCTTATAGGTAAATGCTATTTCTTGGTCATCATAAGCGATTTCAAAGTCCTTATCTTTCATCAGTAGATAACCATGTGGTTTTGATGATGCACCTTCTTTTAAGGTATATTTACCAATCAGAAGACCTTTGTCACCTGTAGATGCCTGCCCTTTTTCATCGGTTGTAATCGATTTGACCTTATCTCCCTTTGCATAGACCAAAGCACCTTGTCCATCTTGATAGTAGATGTCTTCGGCTGCAATAATATCAAATGTCACATCTTCTAGTGGCGCATTGCCATACTGGAATGAATATTCATCATTGATTGCAGAAGCAGTTGTGAGCTTTTCACCGAATTTCTCGATGCTAAATTTGCCCTTCTGCTCATCGTTGTATTGCTCTACTTCGATGATATCCTGATTGAGTGCATCAGAGAAGACTGGCATGCTACTTCCAAAAGAAACAGATACAGGCGCTTTTGGTGCGCTGGTATATTTGCCATCTTTTGCCTTCTCGTAGCCGTTATGCAGCTTACCCTCAAAACCATTTAAGACATATCCATCAGGAGCTTCAATTTCTTCAATTTCAAAATCGCCATATGGCAGTTTTGTGCGAGTTGTAAATGTCCCCTCCTCGTTTGTTGTATACGGCTTCTCTTTTGTACCGATTTTATGCTTTTCATCATCTGTATCATTCATGACGATATAGCCATCTGTCGTTACAAATACGCCATCACCAACTTCGGTATCTCGGCTTGGCGTTTTCTTAATAATCGTGCTTTCTCTCTGATCCACGATTGTATTACCCTCAGAATCTTGAATAAACATCGCTTTGATGAGATACTTTGCATTCTTATTTAAAACTGGCATATCGGTATCACGATCCAGTTTTGTCAGTTTGATACGGTACGCTTGAGGCTTATCATCTAAAATGCGCCATGCCTGTGCTGCATCGGCATCTTTATCAATTGTGACGACAAATGGCTTGATTTCAATCAATCCGTCTTTTGGGATTGTAGATTCAACGACAATATATTGACCATATGCAAGCATCTGAGATTTAGCATAACCCAAATTATCCGTAAATATCTCTGGATGTGGCTTTCCATTATCGTCTCTATCGCCATTATTATCTATCCTTGCCGTATCCATATCTTTAAAGTCTTTTGCTTTATATTTCACAAAATCAGCTGAGACAAAGTCTTTCTTTCCATCAAGGAAACTGAATCCTGACTTTCCGATAAGGTCACTGATTTTATAGATTTTGAATCCTGCACCCTCTAGCAGTGCATTTTCAGTTTGATTTGGTGTATTTGAACTATTTACTTTCAGTATCTGAAATCTACTTTTCTGAACTAGATCGGATACCACGGCGAGCCGTTTTACATGATGGAAATCGCCAGATTTCAAATTCTCTGATTTGAATTTATCTGCGTTATCATCATAGTTCACAAACGAATCCGCTTTTGTAGGATAATTGTTGTTATTCGTCGCTGTATTCGATCCGCTTAGGTTTGCAGGAACGGTACAATCGACGAGGTAAACGGCACTGTTTTTATTTGCCCAGTCGCCTCTATTATCCTTATTTCGTATGATTCCTGTCTTTGTGCCATCGGCATTGTAAATTGTCAGATCAAGTTCGTCATCGTCTATCACAATGGAATCATAATATGATTTTGTAACATCTTTATCATTGATGCCGTCACTCGCGTCGTGTGTTTGGTCAATATTATACCCTTTGCCTGCGCTATCCTCTTGGATATAGTATTTTGCAGGGTAAATATTTGTCCACGATAAATGACCTTTATCATCTGTAGTTGCGACACCGCCACTTGGCAGATTTTTATGTTGTCTGTCAGTTGTGACCTGCGTATGTGCATTATGAACCGTTCCATCAGGTTCTGTAAATGTCTCCTGATAGTAAAGTCTATACTTTGCGCCTTTAATTGTCGCATCGCCTTGCGCCGTTACGTCTCCTGTATCGGCATCTACTTTGATGAGGTCAATATCTGTAGGAATTGGTGTATCTTTACTTGTAACTTGATATTTTGCAATTGGGCTGCTGCTATCCTCGTTAATGAAAATTACAGGTGACGCCCATCTTGTTGTCTCATTATCAAACAAGTAATCTTTCGGTCTTGTCGTCTCTACCGTAATATAGGAACCATATGGAAGTCTTGGAAATGTTGCAAGACCATCTTGCCCAGTGATAATCTCTGGCACTCTAGTATTGGAATTAAACTGCTTTGCCGTTGATAAGTCACTGCGTTTTACGCCATTAAAATAGGAATTAATTTCAGCTTGGGAGCTTGATTTTGTAAGCTTTATACCATTCCATGTTGGAAGATCACTAATGAGGTAGGTACGGAATCCTGCACCTGCAAGTTTTTTATTCGTCGATTTATCAACTTTTTTTACTTGAATCGGCGCAGAAATAACCGTATCCGTATGGGTTGTTTCGTGTACAACATTGACTACTGTTGGCTCGTTATGCCTAGAATCTACCAGT
>JAISJM010000018.1 GCA_031261525.1 Eubacteriales Family XIII. Incertae Sedis bacterium | reverse complement strand
CTACTTACAAGAAATTGGATTTTATCACCAATCGTAAGATTGTTTTGTTTTACAAATTACTGCTGAACCAATTACTGCTGAAACAATTACTGCATTTTTCGCATCACTATCAAAAGGATATATACCTTAATCATTGTCACTTAATTATCATTATACCAAATTTTAGACATCTTTAGGAATATAGACCATGCACAGTTTTCACCGAACGCCCTTATAAATCCGAGCCTCCCAAGGTCTCAGCAAACTAAACTCCAGAGGATTGTCACTGCCATTGCCGTCATCACGATTATCATCCAAATTCCCATAATCCCCATAATTCCCCATCAAAAGCGTCCCAAACTCTGCCTCTATCAAATCGTCTGCAAATACATGCTTAAACAGCGTCTTCTTTCGCCCACTAAAATTCAAAAGAACCGTATACACGGAATCATGTCTGCCTTTTTCACGGTCTGCATCGTCTTCCTTAAAATACCGCCGATAAATCATCACATCGTCATCGGCAAACACCGCTTTAAACTCGCCGAACCGAAGTGTATCAGACTCCGCACGTAACGCAATCAAGGCTCGATAATAATGAAGCACGGAATCTGGGTCCGATTCTTCCAGTTCATAATTGATATCATTATAATTATGATTGATTCCAAGCCAAGGCATGCCTGTTGTAAATCCTGCCTTATTGACGATATCTTTCTTGATATCGCCGTCCGCACTTTTCACGATGATATCATGGCTCCATTGCATTGGCGTGCGTGCATTGTCACGCGAAGCTTGCGCAATCCATTTCCATCGCAAGATTTTCGGGACGCGCATTTTCGTTGCCAATTCATAGATTTTGTGGCTTTCGACATCGTTGACTTCATTCAATGACTCAAAATCAAAATTTGTCATGCCAATTTCCTGCCCCTGATAGATGAATGGCGTGCCTTTGAGCGTCAAAAGCAACGTTGCAAGCATTTTCGCGCTTTCTTTCCAATACTTTTTATCATCACCATAGTGTGAGACGATACGCGACTGGTCGTGATTTTCAAGATAGACTGCATTCCAATCGAGATGATCTTGCCACTTCGTTAATACTGCAAGCAATTCCTTCGCCTTAAAAATCTTCGGCACATAACGCGCAATCCGCCTGTCGACTTCAAGGTGATCAAAATAAAAAATCAAATCAAGTTCCTTGCGCGACACATCACTCAAATCCTTCGCTTCATCGAGTGTCACCATCGCCGCCTCACCGACGGTAAATGCCCCATAAGGCTCGAGCACATCGCGCCGAAGCTCCTTCAAGACCTCATGCATGCCGTCCTGCGACTTATAGTGTTCCAACCCTTGAATCGCCACTGCCTTTTTCCCATCTGCAAATGTCGACTTCCACAGTAAATTAATCACATCACAGCGGAATCCAGCAATGCCGCGATCAAGCCAGAACCGCAAGATATCTTTGACTTCTTCGATAACGGCAGGATTGTGGTAATTGAGGTCAGGCTGTTTCTTATCAAATAAATGTAGATAATATTCACCGCGCAACTCATCCCATTCCCACACGGATCCCATGAAGAACCCCGTCCAGTTATTGGGCTTATCATCATTAGATTTATCGTCATTAGGCTTATCACCATTGGATTTATCATCATTATTCGAAGGCTTCCATATATAATAGTCTTTATATTTTGGATCACCGCGCCGACTCGCCTGAAACCAGGGGTGCTCATCCGATGTATGATTGACAACCAAATCCATGATGATGCGAATGCCACGAGCCTTCGCCTCCGCGATTAGATTATCCATATCCTGTAGAGTACCATATATGGGATTGATATCTTTATAGTCGCTGATATCATAGCCATTATCTGCATCAGGTGATTGATACACAGGTGAGAGCCAGATTGCACCGACACCGAGTTTTACGAGGTCATCAAGGTGCAGAATGATCCCCGGAATATCGCCATAACCGTCTCCATTTGTATCCTGAAAACTCCTAGGGTATATCTGGTAGAAGATACAATCCTGCCACCATTTGTAATTATTTTCTTGTGTTTCCATTTGCACCACCTACTGAAATCTGAGAATATTTAGTTTCATTTAATGTAGACATTATATACTCATTTTCAAATGGTATCAATTTCACCTTGAAATCCTCAAGATATAATGATATTATGACTTGATGGTTTAATTGTGATTCAATTATTAATATAAATGCAATTTGCATAATAAATATGGAGGTTTAGAAAAAGATGAGAAGTTATTTAATTGCAACACACGGGAAACTCGCTAGTGGATTTAATGACGCAATAAAGATGCTGATTGGGGAAGATGAGCATGTCACAACCATTGACGCCTATGTCAATGACGAAGATACATTGGTCGAAGATTTACAGGCATGGGTGGATTCCATCGCAGATGCTGACCAAGCAGTCATCTTTACAGACTTAGAAATTGGTAGCGTCAATCAGAAGATTCTTACACTCATCTATGATATGCCGCATGTATTCCTTCTGACAGGTGCAAATCTTCCAGTCATCTTGGATATCATGTTGATTGAAGATTCTCTTACAGAAGAGATCATACAAGATAGCATTCGTCAGGCACGTGAAAGTATCACCATTAGCAAGCTTGATGGTTCTGCAGGCAATGCTACAGATGACGAATTTTTAAGCTAGATATTATCAGAAGTTGTTGAAAATTTCGACATTTGCATATTTACAACCAATGTCATTCATTTTAAATCAATGTCACGAAAATCATTGAAGTACCGCCATTAATCTGATATTCTTATGTAACACGAATTCAGAAAAAATTAGGTTATGGATTAATTGGAGGAAATGATGGCAGCCATTGATAATAATTGCGCATACTGCGTTGAGGGTGACAAGCTTTCACCTTTTGGAATCAAAATTACTGATTTAGAACATTCTAGATTGTATTTATTTAAAGAACAAAGTCACAAAGGCAGAGTCATTCTTGCGACGAAGGCTCATGTGAAAGATATCACACTTCTAAGTGATGCTGAGAGAAATGGCTACTTTGCAGATATGGCAAAGGTAAGCAACGCCATTCAGAAAGCTTTCACACCAGACAAAGTCAACTACGGTGCTTATGGCGATACCGCTGGGCACGTACATTTCCACCTTGTACCAAAGTATAAAGACGAGTTCGAATGGACAAGCGTATTTGCAATGAATCCTGAGAAAGTTTTCCTCAGTGACGATGCATACGCAGCGATTATCGATGCGATAGTCGCACACCTTTAATTTGTATTTCTCGTTACACTCATAATACTCTTATAGAAAAAGCAGGGTTTTACCACCCTGCTTTTTCTATTTATTCAATTCTGATTATTCAATTCTGTATACGTCAGAAAAACCATCAAGCGTCTTCGCATAATTTGCAAGTTGTGCTGCAGATGCGGCAGATTCTTCGGCAAGGGCTGAGTTTCGTTGGACAATTGCCGCAATTTGATTGATATTGTCGCTGATATCGTTGATTGAAGTACTCTGCTCAATGGAGGAATGACTCAAATTCGTGACTTGCACTTCATTTGCACCTGCAATTCGCTCGAGTGTCTCCATACTTATCGTTGCATTCTGAACGATGCCTTTCCCTTTCTGTACGTTATTTAAATCGGCATTGATTAAGTCTGCCGTCTCGCGCGCAGCCGCCGCAGATTTATTGGATAATTCTCGGACTTCATCTGCTACAACCGCAAATCCACTGCCATGCTCGCCTGCCCTTGCAGCTTCAACTGCGGCATTGAGCGCTAGGATATTGGTCTGAAATGCAATGTTCTCAATGACGCCACTGACAGATGAGATGCGGTTTGCACTATCACTGATATCATTCATTGTTGAAGTCATCGATTTCATATCGCCACTAATCGACTTGACAATGGTGAAATACTCCTTTATTGTTGCAATAATTTCTTGTGCCTTATCTGAATTTTCCTGTGCCATATCCTGTAATTTGTGAATCGCTCCGACGAACTCTTCAATAAATGCCGTTTGTTCGTTGCTACCCTCCGCGAGACTATAGGAACCATCTGCAATTTCGTTGGATGCGACCCGAATCTGCGAAGATATCTGCTGCAAATTTCGAATCAACTTACGCTGATTCTCGACAACACCTTGTATGGAGAAAACGAGACCGTCACCATCTGCATTTGGAACCAGATTTCTTGAAAAATTGCCATCTTTCAGTTCTCCGAAAAAGACAATATCTGTTGACATCCGATGATGCAATCCTCTTTGGATATCTGCGATTTCGCCAATTTCATCGTCAGAAACAAATGTACTTGGTTCCCCTGGTGTCCCCTGGTTGATGGAATCAATGTCCTCTAATATCTGATGAAGTGGCGTCACAACGGTCTTTGTAAAATCGGCTGAAAACAATATATAGACGACAACAACGGCTAAGACCATCACCCCATCAATCAATACGAGTGACATAATCGAAGAGCTACCTGTACTACCATTTGAAGAAAATCTAGTAAATACAAAATAACTCGCGATAAAGCCTAGCGTGATGATAATCAATATTGTCAGAAAAACAGTTCTAATTTTAGACACAAAAGTCTTTTTCTTATTCATAAATCGTCTCCATATATCTATATCTATAAAATTATAACGGTAATTGCAATTTTAATAGATAATACTTTCAAATATCAGAAAAATGCTTACATTTGAGTATACCATATAATTACATAACAGAACTGTTAAATCTTGATATTGTATTCGCGCTATGCACCCATGGAACATGTGATTTCCAAACCTTTGCTGCGCATATAATCGGAACCCCAATCGTACATCGCACCAAGAATTGGACGAAGACTTGCCCCAAAATCGGTCAGCGAATATTCCACCTTTGGAGGAACGACGGGATAGACCTTGCGCGATACTAAGTTATCGGCTTCAAGTTCTCGCAGCTGCTGCGTCAACATCTTTGGCGTTGCATTGGGAATCAGTTTCTGTAACTCACCATACCGCAGCGTTGCATCGACGAGCTGCCAGAGTATCAGTCCTTTGTATTTGCCGCCGATTAATTTTAAAGTTGCTTCTACGGGACAGCCGATTGGTTTACATTCGCAGTTTGACATCTTGGACCTCCTATCATCGTTATACTATCATTTTTGATAGTATAGTACTATATTGTGCATACTTGTTAAATTGTTATACATATAATAACATCTATATATAGGGAATGTAAATTACATAAGGGATGAAATGTCGGAAATTAATAAAAAAATATATATCGGCGGTATGACATGTCTTGGCTGTCAATCACGCATTGAAAATAAACTGAAGAAACTTGGTGGCGTCAGTAAGGTGCGCGTCAGCTATGCAGATGGCTCTGCGAATCTTACTTATGATGAGAAGCAGCTCACAAAGAAAAAACTTTCTGGTGTGCTGAATCAATTAGGATATAGACTGCTCGTTGATAAAGAGAAGACGATTGATACACAGCAATTGGTTGGAATCTTGATTATCGCAGTTGCTGTTTTTGTCATTGTAAATCAATTTGGAGGCAGTTCGTTTTCTGATAACTTCCCGCTTGCAGAGGAAGGTATTGGACTTGGTATGCTCTTTGTGATTGGTCTGCTTACTTCCGTGCACTGTGTTGCAATGTGTGGCGGCATCAATATATCACAGTGTATCTCGGCAACCTCGAGACTTGATACGACAAGTCTTTCAGAAACCTCTACACGCAATACGACGATACCTGCATTTGCAGATTTATTGCCGGGCATTCTTTACAATTCTGGAAGAGTTATCTCCTATACACTTGTCGGGGCAATCGTTGGTGGTCTTGGCTCCGTCATCACACTCGACGGAAGTCTGAAAGGATTGATTCAGATTATCGCAGGGATATTCATGGTTATCATGGCATTGAATATGCTGAAAGTATTTCCTGGATTATCTGTATTGATTCCACATTTGCCCAAGGGTATTGCTGACAAAATTGGTAATGAACAACGCAAATCCAAAAGTCCACTGATTATTGGTTTATTGACTGGACTCATGCCATGCGGACCACTTCAAGCAATGCAGCTTTATGCCCTATCAACGGCAGATCCATTGAAAGGCGCCCTATCCATGCTTGTTTTCTCGCTCGGCACAGTACCATTGATGTTTGTATTGAGCATGATTTCAAGTGTGCTCACGGAGAAATTCACAAAGAAAGTGCTGACGGTCGGTGCCGTGCTCGTATTGGTTCTCGGTATGATTATGTTCTCACAGGGTTGGCGTCTTTCTGCATTGCCGACATTTGCAAGTTTCATGAGTGGGTCATCGACTTCTAGTATGCAGGATTTGAATCAAATTGGCGAAGATGTCGGTGTCGGCGATATAGAGGATGTCGGGATCATTGATGGCGAGATACAAGTCGTCCATAGCACACTCAATCCATCGTTTTACCCTGAAATTAGTGTGCACGAGGGCGTGCCCGTAAAGTGGATTATCGACGCACCACAGGGCAGTATCAATGGTTGCAATAACAAGATGTATATCCCCGAGTATAAGCTTGAATATGGCTTTAATTATGGCGAAAATGTCATCGAATTCACGCCTGATAAAACTGGGACATTTGAGTATAGTTGTTGGATGGGCATGCGATATGGGAGTATTACGGTGTCGTAATTAACAAGTATTTTCCTCACACTTGCCTGAGATATTTCTGAGGTCGCTTTTGCTTAGTGGTGGAGGGAAGAATGGTAATCCACCAGTATCCTCAGAAATATCTCAGGCAAGTTCGAGGAAAATATCGCAATTACTGTTGATGAAGAAAATGTTTCGTTGTTATGGGGTCGCTGACGCCTCAGTGGTGCAGATATCAGCGGTGATGCACCAGTGTCCCCATGCTAGCCTGTGACACAGCATTTACTCGAAAAATTAACTTTCTATGAGAAAATGGTAGGCTATCATGGGGTCGCTGACGCCTCAGTGGTGCAGATATGATAGAAAAAGGAAAGTAGGAAAATGGCGATTTTGAAGGAACAAATGAATATTGGCGGTATGACGTGTGCTGCTTGCTCTGGGCGAATTGAGCGTGTTGTAAACAAGCTTCCCGGTATTGTGCAGGCATCTGTGAATCTTGCTAGCGAGAAACTTTTCGTTGAATTTGACGAGGCGGTTTTGCCACTCCAGACGATTAAAGACCGCGTCACAAAAATCGGATATGAAGTGATTGAGAAAAGTCCCTCTGCGCATGTCACGATTCCAGTTGGTGATATGACGTGTGCCGTCTGTGCGCAACGTGTGGAGAAAGCAATTCATAAACTCGATGGTGTTGAAAATGTCTCGGTTAATTTCGCCACAGAAAAAGCTACCGTAGAATATGACCCACAGACTGTACGCGTGTCAGATATCAAAGCCGCAATCGAAAAAGCAGGATATATCGCACTTGAGATTTCCAAAACGGACGCACTTGAAGAAGACCGTGCGCGCAAACAAAAAGAAATTCGGACGATGTGGACGAAGTTTACCATTTCTGCCATTTTTGCCATACCACTTTTATATATCGCGATGGTGCCGATGATTACAGCTGTAAGATTACCATTTCCAGGTGGACTTGATCCGATGAAATTCCCTTTAATCTATGCGTTGATTGAGTTGCTCTTAGTCATTCCGGTGATTATCGTTGGGCATAAATTCTATACGGTTGGCTTCAAAGCGTTGATTCAGCGAAGTCCAAATATGGATTCATTAATCGCAGTCGGCACATCAGCCGCAGTTTTATATAGTACATGGAATGTGTGGCAGATTGCATTTGGCGGTGACTTTGGCGCTGTTGAATCGCTCTATTATGAGACGGCTGGCGTCATCATCACGTTAATTTTACTAGGTAAATCGCTGGAAGCTGTATCCAAAGGTAGAACAAACGAAGCAATTAAGAAATTGATGGGACTTGCACCGAAGACAGCGACAATTATTCAAGATGGTGATGAAAAAGTCATCCAAATTGATGAAGTTGAAATTGGTGATATCATCGTCGTAAAACCTGGCGAGAAAATTCCTGTCGATGGTACAGTCATTGAAGGTCACACGGCAATCGACGAATCCATGCTGACGGGCGAGAGCATGCCAATTGATAAGACGGCTGGCGATGAAGTGTATGCCGCATCAATCAATACCAATGGCAGCATACGTTTTCGTGCTGAAAAAATCGGCGCCGATACTGCGCTTGCTCGCATCATACAACTCGTCGAAGATGCACAAGGCTCGAAAGCACCGATTGCCCAACTTGCGGATATCGTATCTGGATATTTTGTGCCGATTGTGTGCTTGCTTGCGCTCATTGCTGGCATTATATGGTATGTTGCCACACGAAATGTTGAATTTTCATTGACGATATTTATCTCCGTATTGGTCATCGCATGCCCGTGCGCGCTTGGACTTGCAACACCTACAGCCATCATGGTCGGTACTGGCAAAGGCGCTGAATACGGAATCCTGTTTAAGGGTGGCGAAGCACTCGAGACGGCGCACAAGATTGATACGATTGTGTTTGACAAAACTGGCACCATTACGGAAGGTAAGCCTGAAGTTACAGATGTGATTGTAGCAAGGGTTGAGCACGATAGTCGAAACGCCCGTTTCTGTGGAAATGACATTGTGAATGGAAATAGCATTGCAAACAGGGCTGATATCGCAAATGGGAATAATATCGCGAACAGGACTGACAATAATAGCGTTCAATCCCAAGAAATTGAACATCGCTTTGATGTCACTGCTGACGATCTGCTCCAGATTACTGCCTCTGCAGAACGACACTCCGAGCACCCTCTTGGACAAGCAATCGTTACTGGTGCAAATGCCAAAGGTTTGGAAGCCTTGCAAGTGAAGCATTTTCAGGCAATCACTGGTCGCGGTATCGAAGCAGAAATTGCCGACATCGATATACTCGCAGGTAATCGCAAACTCATGGATGAACGCGATATTTCGCTTGAATCTCTACAGGAAACGTCGGACAGGCTCGCCGAAGAAGGAAAGACACCGATGTATGTGGCATTTAACGGTGTGCTCGCAGGAATCATCGCGGTTGCAGATGTTGTAAAGCCTTCGAGTAAAGCAGCCATCGAGCATTTGCATAAAATGGGTATTGAAGTTGCCATGATTACAGGTGACAACAAAAAAACCGCAGCTGCAATTGCAAAGCAAGTTGGTATCGACCGGGTGCTTTCAGAAGTATTACCAGAGGATAAGTCAAACGAAGTAAAAAAACTCGAAGACGAAGGCAAAAAAGTTGCAATGGTCGGCGATGGTATCAACGATGCACCAGCCCTCGTCCAAGCCGATATCGGTATCGCCATCGGCTCAGGCACAGATGTTGCAATGGAATCCGCGGATATCGTATTGATGCGCTCGGATTTATCAGATGTGCCAACCGCAATTCAACTCAGCAAACGCACCATTCGCAATATCAAGCAAAATTTGGGATGGGCATTTGGCTACAATGTGATTGGCATTCCAATTGCGGCGGGTATACTCTACCTGTTTGGCGGTCCATTGCTCAATCCAATATTTGCCGCCGCCGCGATGAGTCTCAGCTCAGTTTCCGTGCTCACAAATGCACTTCGGCTGAAACGCTTTAAGCCTAGTAAGTAAAGTTCGTATGCAAATAAGTAAATAAGTTAAGTAAGCA
>JAISJM010000008.1 GCA_031261525.1 Eubacteriales Family XIII. Incertae Sedis bacterium | reverse complement strand
CGCTTCTGTATTTCACACAATTAAAACTCAGCTCATCGACGCGTACAATCGTGGAAAGTAGACCCTCTTTCTGCTCAATCGCAGCTGCTGATTTCTTCTCAAAGGACTTGGATCGTTTCATCATCTTCTCCGCGATATGTCCAATATGTCCGCGGTCGACTGGTCCATATCCAAATTTGCCTTTTTCTGTATCATCCGACCACGATTTCTGACGTGCTGCTGCTTCTTTCATTTTCCCGATTTCTTTTTTCAGTTTCTGATCCGTGCCAAGCTTGAACGCATCATCGCGATCCTTGTCCTCTTTCCATTGTGTAAAATTCCCCTTACGCACGATTAATTCGCCATCCTCATCCATGACAAGCACGTGATCGACCACCTGATCCAGCAATTCTCGGTCATGTGACACGAGCATAAATCCATCTTTACTCGCCAAAAATTCTGTAACAAGTCGTCGTCCCGCTTCATCTAAATGCGTCGTAGGTTCATCCAAAAGAATATAGTTCGCATGTTCCGATGCAAATGTCGCAGCAAGCGCCACCTTCGTGCGCTCGCCATGACTCAGTGTCAGCCAAGGTCTGTAAAGCACTTCGTCATCCACTCCAAGAATATTCATCTCCATCACCAATTTCCAAAATTCATAATCGGCATTGATTTCATCCACTACATCGAGGGTATTGAAACTTTCGTCTGCAATTTCTGGTGGAAAATAACTAAAATGTTCATCAGAATGAATCGCACCACCATCGTCATACTCGCCCAATAGTAGTTTCAATAAAGTCGTTTTTCCCCGACCATTTCTAGCGATAAAACCCAGTTTCCATGAGCTGTCAAAGCTGATGCTCATATTATGATACACATCGTCATAGCCAGAATCGTAGCTAAAGGTAAGATTTGTAATATTTATTCTAGACATGAGAGCCTCCTTTTCCGTGCACAATATAAATAGATACACAAAAACATAAATAGGTGGTGCAAGATAATCCTGCACCACCTATTTAAGAAAGGAGGTTCGTTGAAACTATAGGATCGTACAAGTATCTTGCAGTTATTTATAAAAACGATTTGCAAGATACTTGAATCATCGTGCCCCCCATAAAAAATTCACCCTTAAAATTTATAAATGAAAATTCTTGAATAATTCCCAATTCTACCTTATACTTGTATGAATTGGACAAGCATCATTCCATGCCCTAACAACTTATTATAGCATAAAAAAGGCTCGTGTAAACCAGCACATACAAATCGGAGGAAGATGATATGAAAAGTGTTCTTACAATCGCAGGTTCGGATCCAAGTGGCGGCGCTGGAATCCAAGCGGATATCAAGACAATCACCGTACATGGCGTCTATGCGACGAGTGCAATCACAGCAATCACGGTACAAAATACATTAGGTGTCACGGCGTCTTATCCAGTACCTGCCACTGTCATCAAAGAGCAGATTGAGGCAATCGTCACGGACATCAGGCCCGACGCCATAAAGATTGGCATGCTCCCCAATGTGGAAACCGTCCATGCTGTCTGCGACTGCATAGAAAAGTACGAGCTTGCAAATGTCGTCGTTGACCCTGTGATGGTATCAACGAGTGGACACAAACTGAACGATGAAACGATTTTAGATGTCATGCTCGACAGATTATTTCCGCTTGTAAGCGTGCTTACGCCAAACATCACGGAGGCGGAAACGCTTGCCGATGCGGTATTTAGTAATATAGCAATCCAAAATTTTTCCGATATGCAGTCTGCTGCAAATTCACTTCGGGAGGGGATTTTGCTCTATGACCAAATGGAAAAAGAGGGACCCTATGCTGGAATCATCGTTACAGAATTGGAAGATGATGAGCCTCTCCCAGAGGTTGGCGATATCATAGAACTCGACCGCGGGGTGCCAGCAATCCTCATTAAAGGTGGACATCTGACAGACTGCTCCGATGACTTGCTTTACGATGGTGATAAATATTATAGATTACAATCCAAGAGAATTGACAATGACAACACACATGGAACGGGCTGTACATTGTCCTCCGCAATCGCCTGTAATCTGGCATTGGGTTACGATGTGCTTGAAAGTGTGGGACATGCAAAACGCTATATTATGGGCGCCATTAAAGATGGGCTTGACCTCGGTCAGGGCAATGGTCCATTGAATCATATGTATGATTTGGATTTGTTGTAATTGTTATTTTTTAAAATATCAGATTTATAGAAATTGTAGAAATTATACGATCTTGCATAAATATCACATTACCCCCTTGAATATTACAGATTTGTGACGTATAATGGGAACATAATTAAATAGTCAGGGGAGCTACTTGCTGAGATTTCCATATATGGATAAACCCTTAAACCTGATGCGGATAATGCCGACGTAGGGAGCGATTGATGATGATATTATTGATAAGAGCCACTGCGGATTGCAGTGGCTCTTATTTTGCTCAGGGGACTATACATCTTTTCACGTAGAATAGAAGGGGACGTAGATGAGAGACTACACAACACAGATGGATGCCGCGAGAAAAGGTATCATCACAAAGGAGATGGAACTAGCAGCCAAAGAGGAACATATCGAGGTCAGCAAACTTGTTACATTACTTGCTGAAGGTAAGGCGATTATTCCATGTAATATCAATCATAAGGCGATTCATGCCAAGGCAATTGGGTCCGCGCTGACGACGAAAATCAATGTCAATCTCGGTGCCTCGAAAGACTGTATGGACTTCGACGTCGAGCTTGAAAAAGTTCAGGAATCACAGAGAATGGGTGCGGATGCAATCATGGATCTGTCGACATTTGGCGATACAAGAAGTTTCAGGAAGAAGCTTGCTGCCGAGTGTACGGCGGTGCTCGGAAGCGTGCCAATCTATGATGCGCTCGTCTATCTCAATAAGCCACTAAAGGAAATCACATCGGACGAATGGCTTTCTGTTGCAAGAATGCACGCGGAAGATGGCATCGATTTCTTGACAATCCACTGCGGATTAAATCGAGCGACAGCAGCGAGATTCAAGGCAAATAATGACAGAATCACCAACATCGTATCGCGTGGTGGTTCGCTCATCTTCTCTTGGATGGAGATGACCGGTCAGGAAAATCCATTCTATGAAAGATTTGACGAACTTCTCGACATTTGCGTCGAATATGATGTGACACTCAGTTTAGGAGATGCTTGTCGCCCAGGATGTCTACATGATGCAACCGATGCTTCACAAATCGAAGAGTTGATTGTCCTCGGTGAGCTGACAAAGAAAGCATGGGCTCGAAATGTGCAGGTCATGATTGAGGGACCTGGTCACATGCCAATGAACCAGATTCAGGCAAATATGGAAATCCAAAAGACACTCTGTCACGGCGCACCATTCTATGTACTCGGTCCACTA
Source organism: Eubacteriales Family XIII. Incertae Sedis bacterium (assembly GCA_031261525.1). GTDB lineage: Bacteria > Bacillota > Clostridia > Peptostreptococcales > Anaerovoracaceae > JAISJM01. The sequence continues at coordinate 3,550 of JAISJM010000008.1, read as the reverse complement.
GTGACAGATATTGCGCCAGGCTATGATCACATCACTTCTGCAATCGGTGGCGCAATGGCAGCTTGGTATGGCGCGTCTTTCCTCTGCTATGTGACACCAGCTGAACATCTCAGATTACCAAATGTCGATGATGTGAGAGAGGGGATCGTTGCAAGTAAGATTGCTGCACATGCTGCGGATATTGCAAAGGGGCTTCCACATGTAAGAGACATCGACGACAAGATGAGCCGTGCTCGCCAGAGGGTAAGTTGGTGTGACATGTATGACTGCGCCATTGATCCAATCAAAGCGAAGCGTTATCACGAAGAGGCACTACCATCAAGTGAAGACACCTGTTCCATGTGCGGGGAAATGTGCGCAATGCGAAATATGAACCGTATCCTTGCAGGAGAAGAAGTTACCGCACAAAATGCGTAAAATGCACAAGGAAATCAAAATGAAGATAAGAGAACAATTAAAGTCTAAGAATCACGTCTTATATCTTGTTACAGATCGGCTTCAGTATACAGATGAGGCGTTTTACAATAAAGTTGAGGATGCACTGAAAGCGGGCATCGATATCTTGCAATTGCGCGAGAAGCATATTGACGGTGGCAGGTATCTTGAAATTGCGCTGAAGCTACGTGAACTGACAAAGCGATACAACACAATCTTTATCGTAGATGATCGTGTAGATATCGCAATCGCTGCAGACGCCGACGGCGTGCATACTGGTTTAGATGATTTGCCCGTTGCGGTAGTGCGTAGGTTAGTTGGTCCAGATAAGATTGTGGGTGCGACAGCAAAGACCGTTGCGCGTGCGCTTGAAGCACAGGCAAATGGCGCAGACTATCTCGGAATCGGGGCGATTTACGAGACGACAACAAAGGTGAAGACGATTCGTACCTCGGTTGAGACACTAACTGCCATGAAAGAGGCTGTGGATATTCCATGTTATGCGATTGGCGGATTATTCCCACATAATATGGATATCTTGAAAGGCAGCAATGCAGATGGCATGTGTGTTGTGAGTGCAATCATGAAAGCCGAAGATGCTTATAAAGCGACCGTAGAACTTCGGCAGCGCATCGAAGAGGTATTGTAAGATGAATATTACATTAAACGGAGAACGTTTAGACATCGCTGAAGGTACAAGTCTAGAATCGCTCATTGAAGGTCAGGGCTTCGAGCTCGCAAGAGTCATCGCGGAAGTCGATGAGCATGTAGTATCAAAATCTGACTACGATGATTACATATTACATGAGGGCGCGGATATCTTGGTTCTGTCCTTTGTTGGTGGAGGCTGAAAGGAACAAATAATGAATAGCAATGATAAATTAACAATAGGGGGCACAGAATTTACTTCGCGCTTCATCTTAGGGTCAGGCAAATACAGCCACGAGTTAATCAGTGCGGCAATTGAGCGTGGTGGCGCCGAGATGATTACCGTAGCGCTCAGGCGTGCCAATACATCAGGTGATGACAATATCTTGAATCACATCCCAAAAGGTATCACGCTCCTACCAAACACATCTGGAGCACGAGATGCAAAAGAAGCAATCCGAATTGCAAGACTCGCAAGAGAATTGGGCTGTGGCGATTTCATCAAGATTGAAGTAATCAGAGATAGCAAATATCTACTCCCAGACAATAATGAGACAATCAAAGCAACAGAGGCCCTTGCTAAGGAGGGTTTCAAGGTAATGGCGTATATGTATCCAGATTTAAATGTCGCAAGAGATTTGGTATCGGCCGGCGCATCCTCTGTCATGCCATTAGCGGCACCCATCGGTACAAATATGGGACTCGCTACAAAGGAATTCATCCGTATCTTGATTGACGAGATTGACGTACCTATCATCGTCGACGCAGGCATTGGCAGACCGTCCGAAGCATGTCAAGTTATGGAAATGGGTGCAGATGCCGTCATGGCAAACACCGCAGTAGCAACAGCAGGCGATATCCCACTCATGGCAGATGCATTCAGACAAGCGATTATCGCAGGCAGGCAAGCCTATTTAGCAGGTCTGGGCCGTGTAATCACCGATAAAGCCGCTGCATCAAGCCCACTTACAGGATTCTTAGGAGAGTAATCATGCAAACAGAATCAATCACAAGAGAACATGATATATGGGAATATACCCCAGATATGGACATAATCGAAACGAGTGTGTTAGATCAAGTATTAGAATCGAAGCAGGCATATAATCCAGATGATTATACTGATGCGGACATAAAATCTGTATTAAATAAGACAATCCTTTCTCCAAATGATTTAGGCGCATTGCTATCGCCAGCAGCAACACCATACTTAGAGACCCTCGCCCAGCGTGCTTTGCAGGAGACAAAAAAACATTTTGGCAACACGCGTTATCTATTTACGCCTTTATACATCGCCAACCATTGTGATAATTCCTGCATCTACTGCGGATTCAATAAAGAAAACGATATCATTACGCGCGCCAAACTCGACTTAGACGCCGTCGAACGCGAGCTCATCTCAATCAGCAAGTCTGGCTTACAGGAGATTCTCATGTTGACAGGCGAGAGTCCCGAATATAGCCCAATAGAATACATCGGGGAAGCCGTCAAACTAGCAAAAAAACACTTCAACATTGTAGGCTTAGAAATCTATCCCGCAAATGTCGCAGACTATACTTATCTAAGAGATTGTGGCGCAGATTTTGTAACAGTTTTCCAAGAGACCTACAATCCAGAAATCTATGAACGATTTCATATCGGCGGAAAAAAGCGTATCTTTCCCTACCGTTTTGCAGCGCAAGAACGCGCACTCAAAGGCGGCATGAGAGGTGTGGCATTTGCCTCCCTGCTGGGTCTTGATCATCACCGAAAAGACGCCTATGCAACGGCGCTTCATGCCTATCTATTGCAACGAAAATATCCGCATGCTGAAATTAGTTTTTCCGTGCCGAGAATCAGACCGATCAAAGGTAGTTTAGATGGTGATTTTTATGAAGTCAGTGAGCGCGACCTTCTGCAGATTATCTGTGCCTTTCGAATCTTTATGCCATTTGCAGGAATTACTATCTCTTCTCGAGAAAATAAAATCTTCCGTGACAATGTGCTGAAAATAGCTGCAACAAAAGTAAGCGCAGGCGTAGATACTGGCATCGGCGCACATTCAGGTGAAAGCGTCGGCGACGAGCAATTTGAAATCGATGACAATCGCAGCGTCAGCCAGATGAAAGATTACTTGAAATCAGCAGGATTAGAGCCTGTCATGAGCGATTATATCGACGCTCGGTAATTATATATAATAGAAAAGGGCAGTAGCATACGTGATATTTTATGTAAGTTAACTGCCCTTAAAGATTTACAGTGTCTCTATTGTCTCAACAGAAAGTCTTGTGTATTTTGAAATCAACTTTGCATCCATACCATCAGCTTTCATGGCTATTGCATCCTCGAGCTTTCCCGCAGTGTGACCCTCGGCGTGTCCCTCGGCGTGACCCTCGGCGTGTCCTTCTTCCTTCGCCTTCCTTGTAGCATAACGATTTCTAGCAACACAGTCGCGTCGCTCTTTTTCTCTATAATTCGCAATCCTGCGCTC
>JAISJM010000181.1 GCA_031261525.1 Eubacteriales Family XIII. Incertae Sedis bacterium | reverse complement strand
CAGGATATTTGGGGGGATTACAACCTCGATACTATATGTCGATTATTACCATAATCGCGCTATATTGTGCTCAAATTATAGAGAGCATTGATCAGCCCTCTAAATCAGTAAATATCTCGCTGAACGATAAGCGCATCTCGATCAGCTATCAATCAATTTCAATTGGGGTTGCTGCACTATGGCTAATCGGCTTGTTCTATGATGATTTCATCTATACGTTGTTGACATTTAAGAACTACATTTAGAACGACATTTGCGAGGAGATTATATTGAAACTAATCATACAGATACCGTGTTACAATGAGGCAAGCACTTTGCCAATAGCACTAGATGCGATTCCTAAGGAAAAATTGCTAAAAATCCATGGAATTAACGAAGTTGAAATTCTAATTATCGATGATGGCTCAAAAGATAAGACTTCACGTGTTGCACGAGCGTGGGGCGTAGATCATATTGTTCGTTTTACAAGGAATCAAGGACTTGCCAAAGGATTTATGGCTGGTCTTGATGCTTGTCTTCGCAATGGCGCTGATATCATTGTCAATACGGATGCAGATAACCAATATTGTGCAGATGATATTGAGATATTAATTCAACCGATTATCAATCGAAAAGCAGATATAGTAATTGGTGAAAGACCGATTCTAAAGACGGAGCATTTTTCACCAATCAAGAAAGCATTACAGCGCTTTGGATCTTTTATTGTTCGCAGAGCGTCAAATTCGAAGATTCCAGATGCTCCAAGTGGATTTAGGGCGTATACTCGGGATGCCGCAATGCGTCTTAATGTGACAGGACGATATACTTATACGCTTGAGACCATTGTACAGGCCGGTCGTGAGCATATGGCGATGACAAGTGTTCCCATTCGAACAAATGAGGATTTAAGACCATCAAGACTTGCTTCATCAATGATTAGTTACGTTAACAGATCTATGATTACAATCATTAGAACTTATGTGATGTATCGACCGATATTGTTCTTTATGTCACTTGGCTCCATATTTTTAGTTGTTGGCAGTGCAACGATGATACGATTCCTATATTTTTATTTCACTGTTGGCGGTGCAGGTCATATTCAGTCCTTGGTTATATCTTCTATGTTTATTATTACAGGTGTCAATGCATTTGTTGTTGGAATCTTGTCTGATGTGATTAGAGCACAGCGGAAAATTCTTGAAGATGTACAGTATCGGGTAAGAAAATTTGATTATAGATTTAGTAAGGATGAAGACGATGACTAGAATATTATTTGTATCACATACTTCAGAGTTAAGTGGCGGAGGTGAGCTTTCTTTATATGAAAATATATTACAGGTACAGAAGAGAGGCTATGAGTGTCATGTAGCGTTGCCATGTGAGGGTTTATTCTCACAAAGACTTATTGAATACAATATACCATTTTCAACAATACCCTTTATTTGGGCATGTGTTGGGGATGATATTACAGATGACAGCTTGAATCAAATTGGTATTGCACTCCAGAATGCCGACGCGATGACTGCTTTTGTAAAAGTGCTTGAACGTGTGTCTCCAGATGTTGTCATTACGAATACAATTGTAATGCCATGGGCATCCTATATCTGTAAAGCACTTGGCATTGGAAATATTATCTTACTGCATGAGTGGATTATGCGAGCCGATTTTCCAAGAATGCTCCCTTCTCCAAAAGAGTATTTGGCCAATATCAATTTAAGTGCGGATTGGGTACTATATAATTCGTACTATACGCAGCAACAATATGCAGATTATATTACTACTAAAAAGACATCCATTCTATATCCAAAAGTTGATTTAGATCGACAGAAAATCAATCGATTATATGTTGAAAATGTACTTTCTGATACGTTATCAATTTTAATCCCCGGCGCAATTGAAACCAATAAAAATCAGTATGAAGCATTGAGTGCTGTAAAATTTGCAATTGATCAAGGGGTAGATATCAATCGCGTCACCTTAATTGGTGTCAATAGAGATGATGTATATGACCGCGAGATTCGTTCATATATCCAAGATAACAACCTTGTTGGCATTGTTAAAATTGAGGAGTTTTCTGAAGATATTTATCGAATTATGAACGAATACAACATTGTGATTGTTCCATCTATTGACGAGTCGTTTGGTCGTGTCACTTTAGAGGCGCAATTATTGGGTCGTATTGTGATTGGGCGAAATTCATCTGGGGGTACCGTAGAACTGATTCAGGATCGTGTGACAGGATTACTGTATCAACACGGAAAAGCATCTTCCTTGGCAGAAGCGATACAGTGGGTTTTTGAAAATAAATCTAGTGCAACTCAGATTGCGAAGAGTGCAATGACGATTCAAGGAGAAAAGTTTCTAGATTATGACACATCAGCCCCACTGTTTGATGCAATCAACAGCGTCAAGACAATTTGTACAAATAATCATCGCATAAAGACATTTGATCCATTGTATTCTATGATGTGTAGTAGAAATCATCAATTAGCGCAGCACCATAGTGCGCTAGCTACATTAAATGCTACGCAAGCAGAGCTTGCAAGCATGAGATTAGACGTAGAGAGAATGAACGTAGAAATTGATGTCATTCAAGCAGAATTAAGTGCAACGCAGACGAAATTATATGATATGCTACAATCAAAGAGTTACAAACTAGGCTCCATCTTATTATCTCCATTTATTATGATAAAACGTTTTATAAATAATCACTAAGAAAGGAGAGTTACGTTGGTAGAAGATAATTATTCAAATTATAAAAGAGCGTGTGTATTCGTATTCTATGATGAAGACGGTATTGCAGACCAATGTATTGATTATTATCTCAATGCACTTTCTTCAGTGACGTCAAGAATTGTGATTGTCGTGAATGGATATATAGATGAGAATGCCCGCAGTATGTTCTTGCAATATACAGAGGAACTAATCGAAAGAGATAATATGGGCTATGACGTATGTGCATGGCGTGAAGGACTGTATTATATTGGTTTTGAGCAGTTAAAGGAGTATGATGAATTAATTCTTGCAAATGACAGCGTTTTTGGACCAATTTATCCATTGGAAGAACTTTTCGGTGAAATGAGTCCTCGAAATTTGGGTTTTTGGGGTGTCACAAAATATGAAAAAGATGAAGATTTTACAAAACGATGTACATATGGATATATTCCAGAGCATATTCAAAGCTACTTTACTGTTTTCTCAAACGCTCTTGCTGGATCAATAGAGTTTAAAGAATTTTGGGAGACGTTGGATGATATTTCAGAATTGAATGATGCGATTGGCTCATATGAAATTGTTTTGACAAAGCACTTTTCGGATATGGGATACACTTTTGGTGTATATGCAGATATTGAAGAGGATATCAGTGATGCAAAAAATAGTACAATATTTATGCCATTAACACTTATAAAGAAGTATAGGTCACCATTTCTAAAGGCAAAGGTATTTGTTACAGATCAACATTTCCGTGGTAAAGATGATGAAATTACCAATATACCTGAATTTATTATGAAAAGTACGGAGTATGATATTGGCTTGATTTATGCAAAAGTTCTCAGGAAATATGAACAATACAAGTTGTTCTCCACGTTGGATTTAACTTATGTACTGCCAAGCAAGATGCAACTAAGCACAGAGCATCATCTGACTTCAGCATTAATTATGCACTGCTATTATATGGACAAATTCGAAGAAGACATGATGATTGCAAGTTTGGTACCTAAAGATATCCCTGTGTATATAGTAACAAATACGTTAGAAAAAAGTAAATTACTCGAACGTGCTGCATCAAATTTAGCAAAGACAAACAACGTTGAGATACGTGTATTCCCCGATAGTAGATGTCCAGAAGCGGCATTAATTGTTGGTATGAAGGATGTTGTGGAATCTTACGATCTTATTTGTTTTCATAAGGAGATAAAGACGGTTCACGATTACGAGCCAACATTGGTTAAAGGTTGGTATGATAAAATCACAAAGAGTTTACTTTCTAGTAACACGCATGTTAACAATATAATATCAACGTTTGAAAACAACATATACCTTGGTATACTGTCACCAGCCCCACCTATTACAGGAGCCATGCTCGGTGTTGTGGGCAATGCCAATTGGACTGAAAAAGATATTGATAAAGTCCTAAAGCTTGCTTCAGTATTGGGATTAAAAACAAAGATAACAGCGAAAAATCCATCCATTTTTCCATTTGGAGGAAGCTTTTGGTTTAGAACAAAGGCGCTGAAGAAATTATTTAGTTATGAATATGACTTTGAAAATTTCCCTGATAATACAATACTTTATGATTTGGCGACACCTCATGTAATTGAAAAAATATATCCATTTATCGCACAAGATGCAGGATATTTTCCTGGTTATGTATATACTGATGAATATGCAACTTTGGAGCTTGCAACATATCAGTTTTATTTAAGAGAATTGAATCAATGGGTAAGCAAAAGAGGCATTTCAAAATATAATTATAAAACACTGCAATACGAAATGGATGAATTAATTGCTACGCAAATCATTGCCCTAGAAGAAAAGCAACGAGCAATTGAGCGACTACAAGTGGAATCTCTAGATGAGAAGCAGAGTCTTGAACGGCAAAATTTAGAAATACAAGAAGAATTAAACGCATTTAAATTAAAAGTCAATGGTTCGAGGATTATTCGATTTTTTAGCAAAATTCGTGGTTGGAACATTACATAAAGGAGACGAGATGAATATATTAATTACAGGTGCAAAAGGACAACTCGGGAATGAACTTAGGACGATTATAAATAATGGGTCAAGTGAGATTGGACTCATCGATAA
>JAISJM010000132.1 GCA_031261525.1 Eubacteriales Family XIII. Incertae Sedis bacterium | reverse complement strand
TAGAAGCGATTTATGAGAGTGCTGCAACAGGCGCACCTGTATTTTTCAATAAATAGGATTTCGAATAAATAAGAAAGAGGTAATCAAATGAAATTAGGCGTATTTACACCCATCTTTGGGCAATTAAATTTTGATGAAATGATCGAAAAAGTATCCTCATTAGGACTCGAAGCTGTCGAGATTGGTACGGGTGGTTCTCCAGGAGACTCCCATCTAAAGATTGATGAACTTTTAGCAAGTAGCGAGAAGCGAAGTGAATACCTTGCAAAGCTCGAGGATAAAGGATTGACAATCAGTGCACTCAGCGCGCACCATAATCCCATCTCACCAGATCCTGCTGTACGAAAAGAAGCCGACGAATTGTTAAGAAAGACAATTGAACTTGCAAGCAAGATGAATGTTCCTGTCGTAAATGGATTTTCTGGTACAGGCGGTGGCAATGAGACAGATACCCATATGAACTGGCCTGTCGTTCATTGGCCGACAGAATATTATGATGCTTACAATTATCAGTGGGAGAAACTCCTGATTCCTTACTGGAAAGACATCAACAATGTAGCGGAATCTGCAGGTGTCAAAATCGGTATTGAGATGCACGGTGGCTTCATGGTGCACACACCATACACGATGCTCAAACTCAGAGCCGCTTGCGGTGATGCAATTGGCGCAAATTTAGATCCATCTCATATGTGGTGGCAGGGAATCGATCCCGTCGCTGCTGTAAAAATCCTTGGCGAGAAGAATGCGATTCATCATTTCCATGCAAAGGATACCTTTATCGATCAAGACAATGTCAACCTTCATGGTCTTACAGATATGCAGCCATATGCAGATGTGAAGAATCGTTCGTGGTACTTCCGCTCTGTCGGTTGTGGTCACGATGTGAAGACCTGGTCTGACATCATCAGTGCGCTGAGAGTCCAGGGGTATGATTACGTACTTTCAATCGAGCATGAAGATTCACTTATGAGCGTCGATGAAGGTATGAATCGAGCGATTACAAACCTCAGAAGTGTCATCATCAAGGATCAGCCCGTCGATGTATTTTGGGCATAATTTGGAGAGGATAATATGTTAAATCTAGCATTAATTGGATATGGTGGTATGGGCAAATATCATGCAAATACGCTTATTACACCAGAACCAAATGTAAAAATTATCGGTGTATTCGACATCGATGACACGGCAACTACGCAGGCGAAATCAGATGGTTATGACGTTTATGATTGTTTTTCAGATGTCCTAACAGATGCAAATGTCGACGCAGTTCTTATTGTCACACCAAATGACACGCATAGAGATATTGCGATTGCCGCTTTAAAAGCTGGCAAGCATGTCCTCTGTGAGAAGCCTGTCATGATGAACACAGGCGAACTGCAAGAGGTTCTAGAAGTTGCGATGGAGACAGGCAATATCTTCTATGTACATCAAAACAGACGTTGGGACGAAGATTTCCTCATCATCAAAAATCTTTATGAGAATAAGCAAATTGGTGATTTGTTCAGAATTGAATCCAGAGTTCATGGTGCAAATGGGATTCCAGGTGACTGGCGACATTTGAAAGCACACGGTGGCGGCATGGTGCTTGATTGGGGCGTGCACATCATCGATCAGCTATACTATCTGATTGATAGTCCACTTAAATCTGTCTCAGCGGATTTAAGTTTTGTACTTGGTGATGAGTGTGATGATGGATTTACAGCAATCATCAAATGGCAAAATGGTGTAGAAGCCTTGATTGAAGTTGGCACAACAAACTTCGTAAAACTGCCAAGATGGTATGTAAAAGGTTTAGAGGGAACAGCTCTAATCGCTGATTGGGATATGTCAGGTGAGATGGTCGTAAGAGGCGGTTCCTCTAATACCTCTAATACGCACAGTAACCTCACTCCAATTCAAGCAGGAGTCGGTCTTACAAAGACGATGGCACCGCCAAGCGAAGATGATATCACAAGACTCGAACTTCCAAAACCAGCATATCAACCTGAAAGCATCTATGAGAATTTCTATCGCGTCATCACGGAAGATGCCAAGCCAATTGTAAAGAATCAGCAAGTCTACGAAGTCCTAAGCCTAATCGAAGACATCTTCGAAGCAGCCGAGACTCAAACCGTAATTAAATATTAATTATATCAACAATGAATTTCGTAACAAAAAAGAACTCCCAGCGGGGAGTTCTTTTTGTATAGCTTTAAATTTCAGCTGCCCACAATCCATGCAGATTACAGAACTCATATGCTGTAATTGGCGCTGTCGGATCATCGACAACAAACGTTGCAACAGGCTCTTCGCCAGGCTTCAGAACAACGCGCTCCGTCTTTCCGCCTTGCATGCAGATAATCCACTGAATGTAATGTTCTTCAAGCATTGGGTGTGGTACAGATCCAACCTTGATTGTGACATTTACCCCATCTCTCTCAATAACAGGTACATGCTTTTCTTGTGCTGCATCTGTCGTATTCGGTACGAGCACTTGCATTGGCTCACCGCAGCAAAGTGGTGTGACACCAGCATCATTGATGACGCCGAACAGGTTCTTGCAGTGGTTGCACTGATAAAATTTCTTTTGTAACATAATATCATCCCTCCTTCATCTTGCTCCCTGTATAGCAATACAACTATACTTTAAAGAGAATCATATCATATTGCAGTAGCAAAATACATTAATATTTCATGACTAATATTTGAAAATTATATGTTCCTAGACATCTCTTATATTTCCATCAAAAAGGTCAACAACACTTTGGCTGAATTATCTAGTGTTGAGACGGAAAGTGCTTCGGTCAAGGTGCCTTCATTGCTGATATCAAAGCCGATGATGACCATTTGCAAGTCTTCATTCTTCTTTGTCCATTCTGTAAATACAGACATTTCGGGATAAAATAACATCTCGGGAGACTTGTTGAAGTTTGTCACATAGGCACTTGAGATTAGGTTTGGAAGTCTGAGTCCCTCATCAATTTGATATCCTTCATGTAGCATACCTGTCGTCACTTCAAAATCAGAGATGCTCGCGGCGCCTCTTACAAGATCTGATATCTCATTGATCGTCTGTCTACTTCCTGCATCGCTACCAATATGCGCTCCAAAGGAGTCGATTCCTAAATCAACGGAGGAGATGCCGATGGCGGCATGAAGCAATTCATCGCCGTAGGCACCTGTTGGAATACTATATAAAAAGGTCACAACTTTGCCTGTTGTATCAGAATCCAGCGACGTTGCAGGAGGCTCCGTCTGTGCGATATCAAACGCTGCCAACGGTTCACTATTGCGATGTGTCTTTTCGTATTCCTTTACCGTATCCTCCCACATGCTATTGAGCTTTTTCGCTTCATAATCATTGACGGATACAATGGCACGCGCTTCTTTTGGAATATAACTTTCTGACGCCTCTGCGTCAAAGGAGCACAATTCGTACATAATGCCAGCAGCTTTTACATTTGCCAAGAACTCTGCAATCATTGATACAGGATTGCCGCGCTCTTCAAGCGCAGAGATTCCCGCGTTGCCTCCGAGAAAATGGCTCGCGTTGAGGACGTAGGCATTGAGTCCTGTATTTTCATGGCGTGTGATACCAAGCTGTGCAAACATCGTTCTCGTACTCGCTGTATGAGTATAGATATTATCTGCATCGTAGCCATCGAGGCTGACAATATAACTTGCGTTCGCAAAGACACTATCATCAATCAGTGCCGCAGATCCAATACTTTCCGCCGTTGCATTCAGAAAGATGACTTTAACGGGTCCATGATTTTCAGAATGGTCTAGCACATAAAGTGCTGTCGTCATGCCCATGCCACTTGAGGCACCGAGGCTTGTTCCATTTGCAGTGATTTCATCCGTTTTATCGTCTATATATGGCTGCACACCATCTTCACTGTTATCACGAATCGTTGAACTTGACCACACGATATCGCTACGCATATGACACTCTAGGATTGTCTGTTGCGATTTCTCATAGCCAATGGTTGCAGGCAAATCTGCAATGATATTGCCACCATCATCTTGTGTAAAGGCGACGCCATATTCGCTCAGTTTATTGGTAACAAATTGGTTGATTTCTTCTCCTGCGCTTGGAGTACGAGGAATCGCGCAGATGTCAATGAAGATGCGTTCAAGATCCGATTTCATCCTTAGATTTTGTTCTCGTGTCTCGTTGACCGTCTTGCAGCCACCAAGTGAAAATGTCGCAACGAGTAGGCAGGCGCAGAGTATGTATACGATTCCGCGGTGAAAGATGTCGTAGTTATTCTTATTGTTCATATTTTTGTATTATCCATTCATTTTTCTATATATGTGTATTATGACTAATTGATTACTCATTTGGCATTCGTATGACTTTTTGTTAACGCTTTGGCATTATTATAATAATTTACACATTTTAATTATATCATAAATATAATGGTTCAATAAATTAATTACTAGCAAATGGAGGGAAGTAAGCCGTATCATGGATGAACATTATTGGTCTGATGGTTTTATATCAGTGGAACTTGAGAACATGGGCATTAAAAATGTCGCAACAGCTTCGTGTGCACAAACAGATTCCCGTGCACAAATCGAAGCATATCAAATGAAGCAGCTGCGAAAGTTAATCGCCTATGTAAAGGCGCGTAGCCCATTTTACAAGCAATTATACCGTCATATCAATATTAAAGATATTCGGACAATGGATGATTTGAAGAAACTGCCTCTGATTACTGAAGATGATTTACTACGGCGGAATTCTGAAATTCTCAGTATTGGGCTTGATTTTGTGCGCCGCCGTGCAGAAGTTGTGAGCAACAGCGAATTGAAAGTATTGAATCAGGATAAAAGCAAGATTGAACCATTTGCATACAGTCGTTTGCATCATTCTCACACAAGTGGGACACATGAGCGAAAGAGTGTTTTTTTTTCCGATGAGGATATGTCCAATATGATTTCGTATTTTCAAAAGGGAATTAGCCGCGTGGTTGAAAAAGGCGATATTGTGCTTGCGATTTATCCCTATGAGCGGTATGGCTCAGTTGGTCATCTAATTAGCGAGGGCGTTCGGGCAAATGGCGCAAAATGCTATCATGAGTGGCCACTAAACTTGACAGAATTTCTCACGACAATGAGTGGTGATCATGTCGTTGGAACCTATAAAGAAATTGCAGATACATTTGATTCGAAAGAATATTTTCATTACCTTGCTGATAAAGTAAGAGACATCAAAGCGAGCGTTATTATTGCACCCGCAGGGATATGCAGAAGAGTCGCGGAGGCTGCAAGTTCCATCAAGCATGTCGCATCGCCAAGTAGCCTTGCATGGGAAGAGCCTTATGTGAAGAAAGTAATGCTTAGTTCCGAATATATTGGACCGCAGCATCGATATGCCATAGAGAAAGCATGGCCTGGGACGCGGATTTGGGAACATTATGCCAGCACGGAATCTGGGTATGGTATTGGTATTGATTGCGGACGTAATACAGGTTGTTATTGTGTCAGGGACAGTTCCATTCTGCTTGAAATCATCGATGGCGAAATTGTCATTACAACGTTGGGCCGTGAAGCTACCCCATTGATTCGATATCGCACAGGTGATTATTGTGAAAATGTCACAACTGCATGCCCCCTAAATTCTCCGTTGCATCGGCTCGGTCGCGTAAAAGATCGTGGACTCAAGCAAGGTGAATTCGTTAGTTAGTCTGTCAGTTAGTCTGTAAGCGCCTCACCTGTTGAGGTGCACTTTTCATTTTTGGACATTTGCCTTGCTTTATTGTCTAATGTATAATGAAAGTTGGAAATAAGTAAGTGTTCGTTTTGTATGTTGATAGAATAGTAGGGATTAAAGGAAAAAATGGAGATAAATTTAGCAAAAAATTATGATCCGAAAGAATTTGAGTCAAGAATCTATGAAGATTGGGAGCGTGATGGGGATTTTCACGCGGATATTGATTTAAATAAGAAGCCATATACAATCGTGATGCCACCACCAAATATTACGGGCCAGCTCCACATGGGGCATGCGCTTGATCAGAGTCTGCAAGATGTACTGATTCGTTTTCGGCGTCTGCAGGGTTATTCTGCGTTGTGGCTACCAGGTACGGACCACGCGAGTATCGCAACGGAAGTCAAAGTTGCAGATGAAATTCGCAATACGGAGGGCAAGACAAAAGAAGAGCTCGGACGTGACGAATTTTTGAAACGCGCATGGGCGTGGAAAGAAGAGTATGGCAACCGAATCACGACACAGCAAAGGCGACTCGGCGCGTCTTGCGACTGGGAACGCGAGCGTTTTACAATGGACGAGGGGTGCTCAAAGGCTGTTACAGAATTTTTTATTAAATTATATGATGCGGGTTTGATTTATCGCGGTAATCGCTTGATTAACTGGTGTCCAGTTTGTGGGACATCTTTATCTGACGCAGAAGTAGAGCATGAAGATATAGATGGAAAGTATTGGTATATTAGGTATCCTGGTGCAGATGGCACGGAGGGGATTACTGTTGCGACATCAAGACCTGAGACGATGTTTGCCGATGCGGCGATTGCCGTAAGCCCCGATGATGAACGATATAAAGATTTGATTGGTACCAATGTCATCTTGCCAATCGTAGGACGTGAGATTCCAGTCATTGCAGATTCTTACCCAGATCCAGAAAAAGGTACTGGCGCAGTTAAAATCACGCCAGCCCACGACCCAAATGACTTCTTAGTTGGACAAAGGCATGGGCTTGAGACGCTCGTCTGTATCGATTTCGATGCAACGATGACAGATGTCGCTGGCGCATATGAAGGAATGGATCGATTCGAATGCCGCGATGCGTGGGTGAAAGCTTTAGACGACGCAGGTCTTCTTGTTAAAATTGAGGACGTCGTAATTCCAACAGGCAAATGTTATCGTTGCGGCACAATCGTAGAGCCAATGCTTTCAACACAGTGGTTTGTTGCAATGGAGAGCCTCGCAAAGCCGGCGATTGAGGCGGCTCAAAAAGGTGATTTGAAGCACGTACCTGACCGATTTGAAAAGACATACCTGAACTGGCTCGGCGATATTAAAGATTGGTGTATCAGCCGTCAGCTCTGGTGGGGACACAGAATCCCAGCATATTATTGTGATGAATGTGGTGAGATTGTCGTAGGACGCGAGACGCCCAATACTTGTCCAAAGTGTGGTTCTCATCGCTTCAG
The DNA here is from genome assembly GCA_031261525.1 of Eubacteriales Family XIII. Incertae Sedis bacterium. GTDB lineage: Bacteria > Bacillota > Clostridia > Peptostreptococcales > Anaerovoracaceae > JAISJM01. The sequence goes on along the minus strand of JAISJM010000132.1, from coordinate 41 downwards.
CCAAGATGAAGATGTGCTCGATACGTGGTTCTCATCCGGTT
>JAISJM010000112.1 GCA_031261525.1 Eubacteriales Family XIII. Incertae Sedis bacterium | reverse complement strand
TGTCTTGATGCACAGCGCAGAATTGTAATATCATAGTGCTTCACCACAATACTGAAATGTTGAATTTATCGTATTGGGCGCGTGCCCAACTGATGATTCAATTATATAGTTTATTTTGCAAATGTCAACAGTGTTTTGCAAAATTTCTTTTTTTGTGATATTTCACACACTGTCAATCGTATAAGAGCGTTTGTTGAGTGAGATGCATCGGTATCGTTTCTCATGCGATTAGGATTTAATCTGAACTATTTAATCTGAACCGCATATTAAAAATGCATTTTCATTTTCTTTCGCAACCAATGCTCTTACTATTTTGTATATAAATGTCGCTACGAACACATTTTGTCATATATGCCATGTGACCAATGGAGGAGTTTCAAATTCGCGAAACGAAACATTTCTGAAAATGTTCAATATGATTGGCGTTGGAGAAAGAGCTGGGCAGCGGTATCCCAAATCTTTATCAAGTTTGGAGAGATGAAAAGTGGGTTGAGCCAACATATACAGAAAACTATGACCCTGATCGTACAACGTTGAAACTGTTCGTTAATTCGGTTGATGACGATAATCTAATAGTAAACCCATCAGTAAACTCGTCAGTAAAACTAACAGAAAAAAATCGTGAAGTACTTGAGCTCATATCTGTGACACAAAATATCACAGTATCTGAAATTGCTAAAAAATTAGAAAAAAGCTGAACCGCGATATCGGATAGAATTAAGATATTGAAAGAGATATTGAAGGATAAAAACCTCATCAAACGTATCGGATCAGCCCAAAGTGACCGTTGGGAAATTCAACAGCCCAAATCCAGAAGATTATAATTATATTCTTCTGGATTTGGGCGATTGGGCATAAGGCATCGCGTTCATCGGATTAACAAACTTAATTTTGATTACATTATTAACATGCCTATGCAAATGGTCGGAATAATAGGGCTGAGAAGAATTCGATTACCTAAGATCGGTCGAATATCCGAGGAAAATACAAAATTATAGGTTAATTGGGGTGAGATGTAAGGTTCAATATCCTCAATATAGAGTCCCGTATGTTTCTGAATAAGCGTTATATCCATTTTATCTGCTTTAGATTTCAAATAACTTGCAAGCACGAAAAACTCGCATTTTTTACATAAATAAGGAGGTAAGTCGGTGAAAATGTCGACTTTTTCGCGGTTGATTATTTTCATGTAATTTGGTAGCAACATATTCGATGGCAAAAATCTAGAAGATTTTGGTACTATAAAAGCGCAGGTTTGAGATACTCAAATGAATGAGTCTCCTACCTACGCTTTTATAGTACCAAATTAAATCCGATAAAATGAAATCGTCGTCATCAACAATACGTATCTCTTATGAATATCTAAAAATACTTTTTATTGCAGATTCGTCGTTATCTGCAATACAGATCTCAGACGAATGTTTAAAAATACTTTTCATTGCACATTGCAGATTTGGATTTCAGTGCATAACACACAACGAACGAAATCTATAATTTTGATATTGCAAATGCCACAGTCAGCGGTTCTTCTGAATGAATCAGATATTCATCATGAACGGGAGCACCCCAACTGTCATCGCCACCGACACCCATCTGCTTTGCGAGGATGCGTACATGCGAATAGTGCACGGGTGGCAACTCTGAGATGTGCATCGCATTTTCGAGCTCATACTCGGTGTAATTCAAAACGGAGCTTTCAAATGGCGTATCTTCTGCAGTGAATCGCAAGCCGATATTATTCCATGATTTGGATATTCCCCTCGTTGCAAAGTTGTTAGCCTTACCCTGAATATTTGCTGTCGATGTATTTTGGCTGACAGATAGCCTATCACCTTGCAAGGCGTCATGAATTTGCGCATCTCTTTGCCTTGGAGTATCTGGTCTTCCTTGATAAGCGACTGCATGTGACTCTTTCACTTCAAGCCAACGCACGCCCGTGCGATTGCCCGATTCTTGCGGATTCAGATACCCTGCTAAATTGCTTGCCACATCGTACGAATAGACACCTAATGTTGCGCCCTCTGCGCGGTCTATATAATTTTCATCAGGACCATAGCCGTAGAATTGAACCGTATCTAATTCTGAGCGCAATTTAAAATCAATGCCAAATGTTGGTATGTCTGGCAATCCAGCAGCACCTGGATAATGAGCATACACCTTGACCTTGCCACATCTGGTGGCAATGTATGTAACATGGACTTCGAGTGGTGAAGCAATTTCGGGTGCAATTGGTGCAGTGGAATCTGATGTCACAACTTGGACTGGCTGACCAGATGCCGTAATGGGCAGCGCGTAGACATAATCAATCTGCAGACCATCTTCCGTCTCTGCCCATTCGTACGAAGTCTTTCGAGCATAAACTCCTGCAGTTCTCCATATTGCCGAGCGAAATCCAAGTCCAAAGCCATCATCGTTATCGGTAGGTGCGCGCCAAAATGTCAGTTTGGGCGCTCTCGTGATATATTCATGTCCATCGTATTTCAGAGATACAAGCCCCCCATTGCCATCTTTCGTAAGCATTGCAAAGAAGCCATCCGCCTCGACACCGATGTTGCAATCACCCTCTATGATGTGCCAGCCAGATAGGATGTGTTCGGGTGCTTGCGTAAAAATTACAGAATTCGACGCGTTCTTTTGTTTGATGGATTCTCCATGATCACGCCGGCAATTCCTCATGCTTGTGTCATCACCATCTTGCGTATAAACATCATTCTGTACAGAAATGGCAGTATCAGCATCAGTATCAATATCAGAGCTTGCATTATAATTGTGACTACTCTGTTGGATATTGCGACACGTTGCATCTTCCTTCTGCGAAAGGATTGTATTCGTACACTCGGCTACATCGGTTAACGTAGCACTGTCATATTCCACTTTTGGGGAAACAACTTGAACTTTATACACACACTGCCCAACTGCCACCTCATGATATTGATCCGCCCATATTGTCTTGTCGCGTAATTTTAGCGAAACGATCACAACATATTCACCAGCCAATTCTGGCTTTGGAATCGTGAGCACGTAGTCTCTTTTATCGCCAGCAATCACATCAATATCCAGCAATCCTACATTCAGAAGTATGCTTTCATGCGCAACTTTGTACTCGCAAATGTATGCCGAAGTATCTCTGAACAGGCTTCGATTTTCTATACGAACGAGAAAGTTTATATTCGTATTTTCAGAGTTAACTGTATCTGTCACATTGCGAACAACACCAATCCCAGCGATATTTGCAGTATCAGTATTTGTTCCCGATTGATTAAGAATCTCATCACCGTTTGCAGCACCTGTATTCGTTTCCGGCCGATCAAAATTCTTGTCATCAGATTTATCTGAAGAATTACAAATCATACGATTGTCTGCGAAACGACTATTGGCATTTCTTGAAATGACATCTAAATTCGTATCAGAGATGCGCCCATTATCAATATTCGCGTCATCTACAACGGCGATATCAATCCTAAAATCACTATATAATGCCTTTACATCTTGCGCCTTTGTGGACACCTGACGGTCAGCCGTTACGATGCCATTTGTGCAGAAAATGTAGTCGCTTGGTCTGTCATCAAAATCACCGCCGTATGCAAGATTGCCGCCTGTAGCGACATTTGCATATGATCTTCTAGACCCTTGTCTCTCGCTTGGAGTTCTCCCGGAAAAACCACCTATATCAATCGCCTGATCGATATAATCCCAGATGAAGCCACCTTGATATGTATCGTATTTGTCCTCTAAATCCGTATAATGCCGCATGCCGCCGAGTGAATTGCCCATCGCGTGCATGTATTCGCAACTGATGTAAGGTTTCGACGCAATCGCAATGCGTTTTTCCTCTACATTAGCGTGCCGAAATACTGGTTGTGCACCACTCAGATATCGGTCAATATCGTCAGGTTTCGCATACATGCGGCTCTCCATATCACTGATTTCATCAAAGTCGCGATTCCAAAATACGCCCTCATAATGTACAAGCCTCGAACGGTCGCGCGCATGGAAATAATCACTCATCGCGAGGATATTTGCACCAGCATAGCTCTCATTGCCGCACGACCAAATCAAAATACTCGCATGGTTTTTATCGCGCTCAAGCATAGACTTCGCGCGGTCAAGCACCACTTCTTTCCATTCAGGAATACTGCCAGGCACATTCCAACTCGGCTCAATTGCACCCATCTTCTGCCAGCTTCCATGTGATTCGAGATTCGTCTCATCAATCAAATAGAGACCATATTCGTCACACAATTTATACCATAGCGAATGGTTGGGATAGTGGCTCGTGCGCACCGCATTGAGATTGTGCTGCTTTAAGAAACGGATATCCCAAAGCATATCTTCCTTCGTGACGCTGCGCCCACGTGCCGCAGACCATTCATGGCGGTTGACGCCTTTGAAGATGATTCGCTTACCGTTGAGCTTCATGATACCATCAGACAATTCAAAACGTCTGAACCCAACATCTGTCGTTGCGATTTCAATCGCGTATTTACTTCCTGTCACTCGCTGAACAGTCATGGAAAGTTTATACAAATATGGGTCTTCTGCGCTCCATAACCTCACATCAGGGACATCGAATGTTATCGTACCCATCGCTGAGATATCTGTCACGTCGGTCACTTCTGTCGTCACAACAACTTTGTAAGAAGCATGTACTTTTTTTAATAATGAAAATGTCAAATGGTATTGATCACTGACATCGTTCATCTCCTCAAATGACAACTTATAATCTACACGTAGACGTCCATGTGTAAAATCATCATCAAGCTGCGTCTGAACAAATAAGTCCTCCACATGCACCTCAGGCAATCCATAGAGATACACATCGCGAAAGATTCCGGAGAAACGCCAGAAATCCTGATCCTCAAGCCAGCTCGCCGTTGAAAATCGATACACTTCCACCGCAAGTCTGTTCTCGCCAGACCGCAAATAATCGGTCACATCGAATTCACTCGGCGTAAAACTATCCTCCGAATACCCGACAAATTCGCCATTAAGCCACACATAAAATGCCGTCTCGACACCCTGAAATGACAATCGCACGCGCTTATTCTTGATATTATCCTGCAATTCAAAGTACCGAATATAGGACCCAACTGGATTCTTCGAAGGAATCTGAGGCGGGCGCAAATACTCCTTGCCATCCCAAGGATACTGCGTGTTGCAATAGTGCGGCGCGCCGTATCCCTGAAGCTGGATATGCCCAGGCACCTCAATTGTTCCAAACCCAAAACGGCTCTCGTCAAAATCATTCGCATAAAAGTCAGCGGCCCTTTGTGCTGCGTCTTCTGCATACGAAAAACGCCACTGCCCATTCAGACTCTGCCGAAGCGGTAAAGTCTCCTCGTAGACAAGCTCGTCTTCACACTCATAAAAATAGTGATCCGAGTGTGCGGGAATTCGATTGACTGCAAATGTCTCTGGATCCGCAAGCCAAGCGTAATCCGCTTGATTTATTTTCTCATTTGTTGCCATGCCATGTCCTTTCTCTGTTGAACGCGATTTTTGCATAAAATTACCGGTAATGACGTTTGTTTAAATTTTTCATATCAAATCCGAGTTCAAATCCGAGTTCAAATCCGATAGATTCTCTTAAAACGTAACGTTGAGCACAATAATAGCAGTCAAGTCCCAATTATGGTGTAAACATCCTGGAAGTACTATATAAGATTAGCCAGTTTAGCTATATTCTCACCGACAATGACGTTTTTAAGATAATATACTGTATATGCCTATCGTACATTTATAGTGATTGAAATGATTTTAATTGTGAATTCGTATTCATTGTAACGATCCATCTGCCACCTTCCAACATATATAAATTATACCAACTCAAATTCACACGACAATAGAAATGATCAAGGTCAATAATAAAGTCATAGAATCTGAAAAAAGTACAAGCGAAATCGTTCCTTCATTGCTGTATTCAATATGATTCTATCGCATATTGAATGCAGTACGAATTCGCGAGTCATCGAGTAATGATATTGTACATAATTGTGCATCATTTATGCCATTTGCACGAAAATATTTTCTAATTAAATCAGGCTAGATGGATTTTGCAGAGATAAGCAGTATTGAGCTGAACTAATTCTCTTCCTAACTCGATTTCGGACACGAAAACACGCTTTTTTCTGTCCAAAATCGAGTTAGGAAGAGAATTTTTCATCAATAGAACTACTACTATCTAAAACCGTGACAATAACGGATATAATCATCCAGAAATCTTGAATTTCGCATCAATCGAATACAACGATACAAAACAGACATGGCTCTTTGAATTGCCAAAGCTGTCCTCACAAAAACGCTGAAACACATTCTATTCTACACGACATACACCACACTCTACTTTCATATTCGAATTATATTCAAAGTTTATAACCAATAGAGGAAGTCTTTCAGATTCATTTTGTCGGGAACGTTCCCTTAAAATGTCGTCTTAGTGGAATACCACATGTTATGAGCTTCTGCAGCAATTTCCCGTTTTTGATTTCCTCGTAATCGGAACGAATCACCTCATATCCAAGCTCGCGTAGCTCATATTCTCGATGCTTTTCTTTACGAAACGATTTTGGATCTACCAAGTATTTTTCGTCACCGTCCAACTCAAGGATGATCTCTTTGTTGGGCAATTTCCAATACATGTCAACACGTGCAACAGGATATCGATACCTATCAAATATCCGAATCTGTTGTTCGGGCATCACAAACCCAGCCTTATAGATCGCAATATATCCGAGCGTCTCCAACGGTGACTCGCACTTTTTCGTAGCATGCCGCAACAATCGTTTGAGCAAGTTGCGACCTTTTCTGCCAGGCTGATTCTCTATTACATCATGAAGTTGTGCGTCCGTAAACATCCGCTTAGATAAGCAATGATTCATTGATGTCAATATCGAATCGGGAGAATCCATTTTTGCGATGTCAAATATTGCTTGAATTGGATTAACCGTCGTAAGACCGTTCATTGTCGTTGTCTTTGTTGCTGAATCCTTTTCATTGCGATGCCAATGGATCAAATCCGTTCCTTTCTTTTTATCGGTTAGGCAATGTGGTCGCGTTTCATATGGATTTAATCTTGGGACTCCATGAATCGCGCAAAAACTTTGCCCCGTAAAGACTAAGCCTTTTCGGCGTGCATTGATGCAGTTACACAAAGCTAGGTGAATTTCCTCATTTCGTGTAACTTTGCGATTGATCACGCACCATTCTTCCATTGGAATATAATAGTTTGTAGTAATCTGTTTGTATTCAGTTTCATTTAAGTGATTTTTAGAGTATATCATTTACACATACTATCATGTTTCCAGAATATGTCAACTGATATTAGGTAATCACTACAAATTCACATGGTTCTACATGGTTGTGTAGTTGTGACAATTCCTTATTTTACGTGCATATCATATTCAAATACACTGCAATGACTCTATTACAATGCTTGCAATATGGATAACTTTTCCATGCAGTAAGTATTTGTGAATGATACCACTTTGTTATCTATATAATTGATACACGTTGGCATACAGTTACAGTTAAAAGTGGCAAAAGAAGAAGTGACCACTTACAATTCGCCTAAAATCAACGCGTATCATATCACATATCGAAAATTCTCTTCCTAACTCGATTTTCGACACGAAAACACGCCTTTTTCTGTCCAAAATCGAGTTAGGAAGAGAATTAGTTAAACCGACCTGAATGAATCGAGCACAGCAACGATGTTCCTATCAATTAGTCACAAATGTTCCGCAACATCTCTACTTGATACTGTAACTTCGAGCACAGTGACGATGTCCCTATCAATTAGTCGCAAATGTTCCGCAACATCTCTACTTGATACTATAACTTCGAGCACAGCAACGATGTCCCTATCAATCAGTCACAAATGTTCTGCAACGTCTCTACTTGATACTGTAACTTTGAGCAACGCGTCGATATCCCTATCAATCAGTCGCAAATGTTCCGCAACATCTCTACTTGATACTATAACTTCGAGCACAGTGACGATGTCCCTATCAATCAGTCACAAATGTTCCGCAACATCTCTACTTGATACTGTAACTTCGAGCAACGCGTCGATATCCCTATCAATCAGTCACCTTTACACCCGCGCGGAAATAGATTTTATCCTCATCGCCAAGTTCACGCAGCATTCGGCATGGGCTACCGACAGCCACCACACCCGCGGGGATATCCTTCGTAACGACAGACCCAGCTCCGATGACGGATCCACGACCAATTGTGACGCCTGGATTAATCACCACGCCGCCACCAATCCACACATCGTCCTCGATTACAATCGGCAATGAAAACTGCCTGCCTTCATTTCTTACATCAGGATCTAGTGGATGTCCACTCGTGCAAATGATGACGTTTGGTCCAATCAATACGCGATTGCCAATCGTAATCGTATAGTCATCGACAAGCATCAGATTGAAATTGGCGTAGACCCCTTCGCCCCAAGATACATTGTATCCATATGAGGCATAAAGCGGCCCTTCGAAGAAATAGGATTCGCCAAGTCTCCCGAACAATTCGCGCGCAATGCTATCGCGCGTCTCTTTGTCCGACGGTCTTGTATGATTGAAATCAAATGCTAGATCTTTCGCCCGTGCTCTGTCCGCAGGCATGCCCTCACCCATTTCTTCGTATAGCAGTCCTGCAGCAATTCGCTCTCGTTGTGTCATCAATTTTTCCTTTCTAAAAATCGGAATCGGATTCCGCATCACATTACATAGATTACTTCAATTATAATTTCATGCAAATGGAATAAATAGTATAGATAGGTGGATATATCTGATAAAAACGTGAAAAAACACGATATAAAGTAAGTATTATTTATTCAATGCGGAATCGTACTGTTTTTACATCGATTCCGCATTGAATAAATAATGAGACTTCGTCAAAACCTCATCTAATCACACTTAAAAACATTGGAATATCAACATATTTTGCAATTTATCGGAGATGAACAGCATCATGTTTATAAAAAAACAGATGCGGAATCCTATCATTTTGATATCGATTCCGCATTGAATAAATAATGAGACTTCGTCAAAACCTCATCTAATCACACTTGAAAACATTGGAATATCAACATATTTTGCAATTTATCGGAGATTCACTTCATCGCATTTATAAAAAACAGATGCGGAATCGCATCATTTTGATATCGATTCCGCATCTATTAATAAATTGGTTGCTTATGATTACAATTCTGAAACTTGAATCGGACGGCTCTCACGCACCGAGCGTTCCAATGCAAGCGTCAACCGCAAGGATTCAAGCGCGTCTTTATAGCTTGAGCGAATCGGTGAAGAATCACCTGAAATTACGGCATTTACAAATGTTCCCAGGCACCTGTTGTGTGCATTGTTCTCGCTCGGATATTCTATAATTTTACCTGCGTTGTTGATATTCACTTTGTCGTTCTGATCGTAGTAGATGCTTTTCGTTCTCGTGTTGATGTAGACGCCAACTTCATTGTCTGGCAGCGCATCTACATCTTGATAACAAGCAGTCGACAAACTCCCAACGGCGCCACTCTTGAAACGAATTGTACACATACTTGCAGTGTCCACTTTATAGGTCGGATCTTCATGCTTATAAGCACTGCCCATGACGCCATAAACGTCTTCCGCCTCGCCCGCAAAATACCGAAGCAAATCGACAACATGCGTTGCCTGCTCGACAATCTGTCCGCCAGATTTTGCAGGATCGCGCCACCACAATGCCCCTGGTGCGTGGTCAACCCACCAAGCCGTAATCGACCCAATCGGCTCGTCTCCGATTGCAGCTTTTGCCTCTGGCACACCCTGATTGTAGCGCTCCTGATAGCCAACCGCCGTGATAATCCCCGCAGCTTCAATCGCTTTGAGATTATCTTCCGCCTTAGAAATGGATAATTCAATTGGTTTCTCGATGTACAGATGGATACCGCGAGCCGCCGCATCTTTCTCAACATCGCCATGCCTGTGCGGCTGAACCGCCACAATTAACGCATCGATTTCCGCCTCTCCTGCAAGCAATTCTTCATAGGAATGGTAAAGCTTTGCGCCAGGTACTTTCGCACCAGACTGCTGGAGTGCCGCATCACCACCATTTGCAAGCGCTGTGACTGCCACGTCATCTCTTGTAAGCAGATAATCCAGATGTCTGTTGCCGAACCAGCCCAAGCCAACGATTCCGATTTTAATTTTACTCATGTGCGTTTCTCCTTACCTCATACTACAATTCATACCATTTAAGATTACGCCAATTGTGAACATTTGCAAATGTCATTTCACGCACAGATTCATGTGCATATATGGCGCACATTTCAGCAATCGACTTTCGGCATAGAAAATGATAAACTAAGCAGTATAAAAGGATCGATTCATCTGGCGCAATAGATTAGATTAGGTAAATATGGACGAGAAAACAAAAGCGATACTATATGAAAATAACACGCTCGAAGCCATGCAGTTAGCGCGGCACGATTTTGTGCCAGACCTCCCGCAGGCATCGTATGAGACACATGAAAATCGCATGGAGCTACAGCGAGATTATTTTCTGCGCATGAGTGACGTGTACATGAGCAAACACAACCGCTACGCAATCTATCCAGAGCACACCCATGACTTTATCGAGCTAAATTATATGCTTTCTGGCAGTTCAAAGCAGTTGATTAATGGTCACGAAGAGACCCTAAATCAAGGTGAAATTCTCCTTCTTGACAAAGGTTCAAAGCATACAATCGAGACGCTCGAAAAAGATGATATCCTCATCAATATCATCTTTACAAACAACAATCTCGACCTCAAATGGCTCACAAGTTTGGGTAGCAAAAACAGCATGCTCTTCGATTTTCTAGCCAAAGGGCTCGCAAAAAATTCTCGGAAGCGCTACTTAATCTTCCGTTCGGGCAGCAACCAGCATATCCAAGATATCTTGGATCGCATGATTCGCATGTATTTCAGCAACCAAGCGTTTGACCGCGACATGGTCTTTCTATACATTCCAATTCTATTTACAGAACTGGTCGCAAATGTCAACTATGACCAACATCAGGAGACATCAGCCGAGACAAGTAATCAAGTTGTCATTGATATGCTCAAGCTTATCGAAGCCAATCATACAGACCTCACACTCACATCTGCAGCAGAGCAACTCGGCTATAACAAAAATTATCTTAGCAATATCATAAAGAAAAAAACGGGGCATACCTTTACCCAACTTCTTGCAAAACAGCGCATGATTCACGCAAAATATTTACTTGAGACGACGAATCTATCGATTAATAGAATCATCGAAGTCGTTGGACTTCAGAATAAAAGTCATTTTTACAAACAGTTTCGAGAGGAGCATGGCGTAGCTCCGATGGATTTGAGGAAACACACCGGTTACACCCCCAATCAATATGCAAAGCAGAAGGAGAGCGAAAATGTTTAATTTGACAGTAAGAGGACACGACATCACAGGCAAAGGCACAGGCAACGGCACACCTCACGAGCTCGCCCATGCAATTCATAACCTAGGGATTAAAAATGTGCAACTCTCCCTTGGCATGTCGTTTCCAGATATGCAAAGTAATGCCAGTAGTTTAAATCCTGGCATGGGAACATTGATTAAAAATGAATTTGCAAAAGAGGACGTACAGATCGCAGTATTGAGCTGCTATATCAATATGATTCATCCCGATTTATCCGAGCGCGAGATTCTGCTGGACAAATTTGAATCCTATATCCGCCATGCAAAGTATTTTGGAGCGTCAATGGTTGCAACGGAAACGGGCTGCGTAGACGCCGAGATTCACTATACGGAGGAGAATTACACAGATGCGGCTTTTGATTCTGTCTGCGAAACGGTAAGACGTCTGGTACACTGCGGTGAAAAACATGGTACCATCGTTGCCATAGAGCCAGGTATCAACCACCCTCTTTATTCTATCGCCCGAACCAAAGAGCTAATCGATGCGATTGATTCGGACTATCTGGGAATCATCATCGATGCGACAAACCTCGTCACAAACGAGAATTATCAGGAACAAGTCCAAATTGTCCGCGAGGCGCTGGAACAATTTGGCGACAAAATTGTCGCATTTCATGTCAAGGATTTCGTTGTTAATCCAGATGGAAATCTCATCCCTGTGAATTTTGGGGAGGGGTTGATGGATACGCATGGCTTGCTTGCACTGATTGCCGCACACAAACCCTATATCAATATTGTGCTTGAGGAGACGAAAGATGAAGCGATTGCACATGCTCGTAGGGAGATTGCACGATGAATTTATATGAACGCAAAGTAAATGATGACCTAGATAAATGGCGCAAAGAGATGCAAAAGAAGGCAAATTTACTGGAAAGCGCCTCCAAAGGTGTGCAGACCAAGACGCAGAAACTCATTCCACAAAAGGTGCAGGACACCATCTCAACAACGATGAGCGGTATGGTCAAAACGGTGATGTTTGGTTCGGGCCTCACAACCATACACGAAGATACTAGCGATTTATCCTTGTCTGAAAGCGACTTTTTGGCCTTACAGCAATTTAAGAGCTACAAGAAATCTGCCGTCGTGAGTGGTGCTGGTATCGGTGCAGGCGGGCTGATTCTCGGACTTGCAGACTTACCATCGCTGATTGCCATCAAAATCAAATTTCTGTTTGACTGCGCAAAACTGTATGGCTATGATATCGATGAACCGAGTGAACGCTTATTTATTCTGTACGTGTTTCAGATGGCATTTTCGAGCAGAGCGCATCGGCTTACCGTCTATGAAATCATCGAAAATTGGGATGACCATCACCCCGATGTCGTTGATTGGGAAAAATTCCAGATTGAATATCGCGACTATCTCGACACGGCAAAATTGCTGCAGCTCGTACCCGTCATTGGCAGCGCCGTCGGCGCTGCCTCCAACAATTATCTGATGGATCGGCTGCTTGTGAATGCGATGAATTCTTATCGCCTGCGGCGACTTCGTATTAGGTAGGTAAAAGTGGATTAGACGATTAGCATATAATAGTAGAACATAGTCGCTATCAATATTGATATCAAATCTTTTGATACTTCACATTTTTACCCATTCCAACTTTTTCAATCAGTCCATCTGACATCATCCTCAATTCCAATATAAATCTTACCTCCGTCTGTATTTGCAAATGCAAGAACAGTCTTTTTTATATCGTCTGTATATTCTCTTTTTAATTCAACAGTTGTGCTCTCCTGAAACATAATCGCATCGCTCCTTAAACATCTTAGCGCTTCTAATGATTATAATAACGTTCTAATCATTAGAAGCCAGATTGTCAATCGATTTTCAACCCGCCATCTTCACGGCTCGTTCAATATTTAGTTCTATATATTAAAAAAGCACGACAAGTTGTCGCGCTTTTTCTATTTCTACCTATCTTATCTATCTTATTTATACTGTTCTTTCACCTCAGTGAGCACGCCGAGTGCTTCTGAAGTATCAAAATACTCATACGCTTCATATCCTTTTTCATGTTTGAAAATAGAATCAAATCCAGCGTTTTTCAGGACTTCTTCATCAGCTTCTAAAGGTCCGTCAGACAACAGGCAAATGGAGCAAATGGACGTACCATGGTCTTTAAGCCAAGCTGCCCAAGGATCATTATCCCCAAGTGGCTGAATGATTTCAAACCAGAAATTGTCTGAAAATACACTGTCTACTTTCATTGGCGTATCGGTGATAGCCTCACCTTTATATTTCATATAGGGTGTTCTTACTTCCTTATGTGCGTCATCTGACGTCTGTGGCTCTGAGCCTGTTCCGAGCAATGTCTTATATGCCGAAACTGTTTTTTCGAGATCGTCAGTTACGACAATCACTTTCACAATATTTGTTGATGATAATGCCATTTGTATTCTCCCTTATCTTACCGTATCGTATCATACCGATATCTTACCTGTTCGTAAATCCACCGTCTGTAATAATTTCAGCGCCCGTAACATAGGAGGATTCATCAGATGCTAGAAATAACGCGACCGATGCAATCTCGCTCGGCTGACCAATATGTCCGACAGGCAATTGTGATACGATGCTATTTCTAATTTCTTCGTCGCCCTTTACGAATTCTGTAAATGCCTTTGTCTCTGTAGGACCAGGACTGATTGCATTTGCCCTGATGCCTCTTTCTGCTAACTCTCCTGTGAAGGAGCGCGCCATGGACCTGATTGCGGCTTTCGCTGCATTATAAATGATGGCGTCTTTTCCGCCTTGGAATCCTGCAATGGACGATATGAGGACAATTGCAGAATTATTTGACATATAAGGCAATAATTTCTGTACTGTGAAAAAGGAAGAAAAGACATTCAAGTTCATTGTCAGATGATATTCTTCCGGTGTAATTGCCTCAATTGGGTTTTGTGGTCCATTGCCAACAATCGGTAGAACTGCTTTCAGCTTACGTCCTGTTTTTTCGACAGATGCAGCTATTTTTTCTAGATCTTCAATCTTCGTTGCATCAATTTTAATGATATCAACAACTTGGCTATTATTTTCATATACCTTTTTCGCTGTATCAACATCAAAATCAGCGACAATCAAGTCCGCGCCCTCGAGGAGGAAACGTTCTGCGATGGCTCGGCCAATCCCATTTGCAGCACCTGTAACGACGCACAACTCATGTTCTAATCGTTTACTCATAAATTACCTACGCTTTCCATACGTTATACTCTATACTCAAAGAAATCAAATGTCGCCTTTGAGTCATATCCTGAATAGTCAACAGCGGCTAAACCAACGAACGCACCTGTAAAGAAACCACCATAATGCAAATTCACATAATCATCTGAGAGGATCATTGCATCAAGCTTGAGCGGAATGCGAGCCCAATTTTCCCCGTCATAGGAATATTCATAATAATAATCTAAATGATCCACGATGGTCTTAAACCAAATCCAATCCACATTCTCTGGAATTTTGATTGCATCTTCTTTGAAGAAAGATGTGTATCTACCATTATCGCATTGTGCAACTTCGATTACATTGTTGCCATCATCATCTTTTGTTATGAAAATCCATGACCAATGCTCGCTGTTATAATAGTTTGCAAGTCCAGCCATTGCTTGGAAATTGTATGGCTCAAATTGAACCTTTGTGATGGTTTCAAATTCGAAATCTTTCCATCGCCTCGCAATAAACGAAAGATTGAACTTATTCGAAAGAGAACCTTGCCCAATTAATTCTAGCTTTCCACCACCGACCGTGCCCATTTTCTCTGAAAATGGTACCCTGAGTGTGTTCCATTCAAGATCGAGCCGGTCAGAATCAAACGTATCAATCGCAGCACTATTTTGGGGAGCATCAGTCAATATCGCATCGATTGGTGCATTGACGTCCACTTCACCGCCATGTCCACCAACAACGCGTGGCCAACCGTCAGCGTCCCATTCGACTTTCTGGATACTCGTCTCTCTTCCAAGCGGACACCAGCCTCTTGGATCGTAGATGTTTTCGGTATCGTGATGAAGAGGTCTTGCGCAAAGCGATGCATAATACCATTCGCCACTCGGCGTCTCCACCAAAGAACCGTGACCTTGCTTTTGTAAATAATGGTCAGGGGTATCAAAATTGGTGATAAATGGGCCATTGGGTTCATTTTCATACGGTCCGTCAATGGATTTTGAACGAGCAACAACTTCTTGATGTGTCCATATCGTTCCGCCTTGAGCTGCAAAGATATAATAGTAGCCGTCAATTTTGTAGATATGCGGGCCTTCTACTGTTTTTATTTTGGTACCCTCATAAACGTTTTTCGCTGTTTCAGGCTTTAGTCTTTTCTGTTCCGTATCGTATTCCGTAAGTGTCAGTCCATTAAATGGATTATGATATTCTCTGTGATCCCATGTCTGCTGGATCAGATATTTTTTCCCATCGTCATCATGGAAAAGTGACGGATCAAATCCAACACCGTTTAGCTTAATTGGATCGCACCATGGTCCCTTAATATCGTCAGCGATTGTAAGATAATTGTACATATCTTTAAATGCACCATCGATTACTTTGACATCCGTGTAGACAAGCCAGAATTTCCCGTCCGCATAACTCAAATCAGGAGCCCAGATTCCACCGGAACAAGGATCACCCTTCATATCCAGCAATTCAACTCGATCAAGGACTGAAGTTATGAGGTTCCAATGAACTAAATCCTTTGATTCATGAATTCTTACCCCTGGAAACCATTCAAATGTTGAGGATGCAATATAATAGGTATCACCGACTCTGATCATGGATGGATCACCATGAAATCCTGTCAAAACAGGGTTTACAATTTTCATTGATTCTTCTCCTTTTATTCGTTCGGCAATTTGAAATCGAGTTGGCCTCTGATTTCATCCATTATTTTCATCACGGAAAGGGTGTCCGCCCATGGCATAACAGATGATTCGAGCTTACCTTCGGATAGACACCTTTGAACTTCCGCCGCTTCAAAGTGCATGCCATAGAGTCCATCCAGTCCTGTATCGTAATCCTCATGAGTCTTAGATACATAGGTATAGGTCGAACCATCGTTATAATATACGGTAAAATCAGATGGTCTATAAAATTGTCTATGAATCTCGATGCGCCCTTTTGTGCCACAAATTGCAGCCGTAATCGGTGAGGACGCCAAGGAACCAAACGTTAAACTGGCAATGGGTCCTGTGCCATCTTCATATTCAAAAATAGTCGCAACATTGGAATCGACACCGGTAGGCGTTGAGGAACCAGATGAAAGAATTTTTGTAGGATTCCCTAACAGAAATTGAACAAATGAGATCGGATATACACCTAAATCAAGCAATGCCCCACCCGCAAGTTCGGGTGCGTAGAGCCGATGCTTGGGATCGAAAGGAAAACACACACCATGATCTGCAATAATCTGAACAATATCGCCAATTTCGCCTCTTGAAATCAATTCTTTTACTTTAATAATATGTGGCAAGAATCTCGCCCAATAGGCTTCCATTACAAACAAATTCCGCTCTCTCGCCAAATCAATAATTTCTTTTGCTTGTTTGTAATTTTGAGTAAACGCCTTTTCTACCAAGATGGGTTTATCATGCTCGAGACATTTTATCGCCCACTCATAGTGCTGTGCATGAGGTGTCGCAATATAAATTACATCGATGTCTGGATCTTGCATCAACTCCTCATAAGAACCGTACGCTTTTTCAATCGATGGGAATCTATTTTGAAATTCTTCTGCTTTCGCCAAACTTCGCGAAGCAACAGCAGCAATGTGCCCGCCCGCTTTCGTTACCTGCGTTGTAAAACAACTGGCAATCCAGCCAGAACCTAATACACCCCATCGATGTGTACTTGGCATGCGATCTTCTACCTCTACTGGATAGGAACGTTCAAGTAGAAACTCTTTTTTAACTTCCTTCATGACCCTTAAATCCTTTCGCCAAGAGACCAGTCTTCATGTTGATTCTGCGCGACACAAACCAATATATCGTCACTTCTTAGACCGATCGAAACCAGATTCCTTGTGATTTCTTTATACATCGTCTGCTTTTGCTCAAGTGAAAACATATTCACCATTGTAATTCTGATTACAATCAAATCCCGCCGATCTCTATCCGCATAGGTAGGCGAAAAAATGATTTCGTCCTCTTCGTGTGGTCTAAAGACGTGAAAAAGATCCGTTGTCTCAATGCCAAGGCCCGTCACCAGCGCATTGTGTATTGCCTCCGATATATCTTTTCCTTTATCCTTAAACACGGTCTTTTTTAGATCAACTTGAATCAATGGCATAATTTCATCTCCTTATTATCTTTATTTAAGCGCACCAGCACTCATACCTTTCTCAAAGTTCTTCTGCATAACGATGTATACAATAATTTCTGGAACCGCTGTCATAACAGCTGCAGCCAATATCTTCGTCTGATCATTTGTGAACTCACCTTGGAAAAACTGAGGTAACAATGTGACGGTCTGCATATCTGAACTTTGCAAAAAGAGCAATGGCATCAGATAAGCATTCCATGAGTTTACAAGTGTCAGAACAACAATAGAGGATGCAATTGGCTTTGTTAAAGGTATGATGATATTCAAAAATGTCTGAAATGTACTAGCGCCATCAATTCTCGCAGCCTCAAGTAATTCATTTGGTATCCCATCATCAAAGTTTCTCGCAAGAAGAATCATAAATGGTAGCTGCAATGCTGCCAACGGTAAAATTACAGCAAAGAGCGTATTGAACATATGCAGCCTTTGAAATGTTACAAACAACGGTGATAATAGAATGACTTCTGGAAGCGTTAATGCAACTAAAATCATCCAAAAATATAATTCTTTCCCAAATATATGCAGCTTCGAGAAACCGAAAGCAGCTGTCATACTAAACAGGTAAACTAATAAAATAACACATGCGGATATAATCACCGAATTTCTGAAATAGGTCGGAACAACGCCCGTATTCCAAACGGCCTTGTAATTCAATACGCCAATACCGCCAAGAGAACCTATAATCATTTGAACCAATGGAATCAGATACGGTATTGTCATAATCAACAGAACAAGTTGTAGAGCAACTTTACTTTTCTTACTTCTTAATTCAAACATTTCATTTTCCCTCTACTCTATTCAATCGATTCATCAAGATTGCACCACCAATTGCAAGCACTAACAAAATGACTGATATTGCCGCTGCGTAACCTAGATGTGCCTGTCTGATACCCTGCCTATAGATATATGTTCCGAGGAACTCCGTCGCATGGTTTGGACCTCCTGTTGTAACCAAGTATGGAATGTCAAATGTTTTCAAAGCACCGATTACGCCAAGCATTGCAAGTGAAATCGTTGTGCCCATGCAATTTGGAAAAACGATACTAAGCAAAGTTCTAAAGTTTCCTGCACCATCTAGATGTGCCGCCTCTAACATTTCCTTATCAATTTGGCTCATCGCTGCATAATAAAGAATAAAGCTCATTCCCGTGAAATTCCAAATGGTAATAATCATCAGAATAAACAATGCAGAGCCTGGCTTTGATAGCCAGTCAACGGTGATACCGATATGCAACCAGTTAAAGATATCTTGCAATAATCCCTGAGGAGAAAATAACAACCTAAATACAGGTGCCATTGTAGCAGGAGCCAAAATGACTGGTATAAAGACAATACATTTATGTAGTGTAGCTAATTTGACTTCTGTATGCAGGATTGCAGCAAAGATATAGCCTAAGACATTTTGAATTACAAAAGTTACGACAAAAAAGACAATTGTATTTTTAATTGCTTTCCAGAAAACCCAGTCGCCAAATAACTTTGTAAAATTGCTGAATCCAACTTTTGTTTGAACAGGATCTAAACCGTTCCAATCTAAAGTCGACAAATTGAATGTATAAAATATTGAATAATATATTAATCCAACCACAAAGACAAAAGCCGGAAGTACCCATGGCAATCCACTTACCTTTGCGAATTTCGACTTTCTAACATTTTGAGTACTCATATGTTTCTCCCAAATTTAGTTTTATAGGGACAACACATAAAATGAATGTTATCCCTACAAAGTTGACTACATATTATTCACTATTCGCTATCGGCCTGCGTCTGCGCAAGTTGAGCACTGCCATCTTCTGGTGTAATCGTACCACCAGCAACGCCTGCCAATACATCCATCATGGATTGATTCAAATCAGCGTTGATTGAAGCAAAACGAGGATTGTTTGGAGATGAACTTGCATTTTCAACATACTCTTTGATCGCTTCATTTTGTTTCTCAGGATTCACGAGTTCAACTACATCCCAATCTGGTGTTGCAGATAAAAGGGAAGGAACAACATTGAGTGAATCAGCGATCATCTGTTGACCCTTTTGTGAAGTACCTAACCAAACTGCAAATGTTGTTGCTGCTTTTACATTGGCAGATGTTGCAGATATTGCTGTAGAGTAATCTAAATCGCCAAAGAAAGAACCAACATTTCCGGTACCTGCGATATCAGGGAAATCAACTGGAAGCATTGTAAATGGCTCTGCTGTTGATGATGCAGCTTCAATCGCAGCTTTCATTGTGTTTGGAAGTGTATTTGATGTGTACCATGAACCCATCATAACCATAGCAGCTTTCTGGGACATGAATAGGTTATTGGCATCTGGATATTGTTGAAGACCGAGCGCACCATCTTGCATGATTCCATCATCGAACAAGCCTTTCCATAGTTCTAAAGCTTTTACGATTGCAGGATCTGTCCATTCGCCTTCGCCTGTTGCAGCTTTTGTAAAAGTACCAGGACTTACATTGTCAGCAATCGCATGGAACGTATCAATATTGAAAGCGCCTTGTCCTGCACCTTGTACGAAACCATCAATACCATTTTCCTTGAAAGTTTTACAAGCATCTTTCCATTCTTGATAAGTTGTTGGAACCTTTACGTTATATTTATCGAAGAGATCTTGGTTGATCCAAATATTTCCCGAATAAACCGTACCAACACCAAGTGCTTTTAGTTTTCCATCAACAGTCATTGTTGTCAGTGATGCTTCATTCAGCTTATCTTTGTAGCCATCGCCTAATGCTTCTTTTACAGCATCCGTCAAATCGAGTGCCTGTCCAGCAAAGACTTGAATTCCACCATTTCCAGAACCTGCTGATACTTCAAATGCATCAACACCTTCATTGTTTGCCAAGGCAGGTCTGATGGTTGCGTCATAGTCATCAATAGATGTCTGCTTCCAAGTAACTTTAATATCTGGATATTCTTTATTGAATTCAGCGATATATTCTTCATTCGTTGGGGAACCTGGCGTCCAGCCCCACCATACAACTTCACCCGATGTCTCAGTTGACGTATCTTCTACGGGTTTACTTCCGCCACATGCTGTGACACCGATGCATAGAACTACAACAAGTGCAATTGCCATAATCCTTTTCACCATAGACTTTTTCATTTTTCATTCCTCCATTTTTCCATTTTCTCTAAAAATAATAAGCGTTTACGATACCAATAAATTCTTTATATATGCAACACTCTGTAGATACTCTTCATCTGTATTCAGATGTTCGATGATAAAGGGCATATCTTCGTCAAAAGACAATCCTTTTTCAATGAGATGTTTTATGTTTATGCCACCATTTCCAGGGTTTGTCTCCCTGAAAAACAATGTATAATCATCCTCCATCTTTACATCTTTTAAATGACAACTCTTTATGTACTCACCTAGTTTCTCGAAGCATTCATACACAAGTTTCTCATTGAAGAAGTATCTTCGGGGTGTTGTTATCCAGTTGAACACATCCATATGAACAGCAAAACGATCTCTGTCTACGGACTCAAGCAATTGCAAATACTCATCTGGTCCGGTAGGAAACATCCACGGCATTGACTCGATTGTAAAATATGTATTCTTCGGATTGACCTCATCAATAATATTTTGTATCGTCTTCACACCAAGTTTCCACGTTTCTTTTGTGAAATTATCTTTGTAAGCGCCATCCCAACGAGAGCCTCTCGCGCCCAGTATATTCACACAGCAGCGAGCACCGATTCGATCCGCAAGTTCGAGTTGTCCGATGGCGTACTGAATGGCATTTTCGCGTGCTTCTTCGTTTATATCAAGTGTGTTTCGCCAAACCCCAACTTCTGCGATCAATAGATCATTTTTCTTCGCTTCCTTAACATATTCACTGATCAGTGTATCATCATCTTCGCAAGTAAGCGGGAAATTGATAGCTCCAAGTCCTAAAGATTTATGTTTTGTCGCCCATTCTTTTGGACTACTATGTTCTAAAGGCGAGGACGTCGCGAGTCTCATTGATTGTAGCTTTCAAGAAGTTCAACCACGCACTTTAAATCTGGAGCATCTAGGTAGTTATATTCGCCACTGCCATCACCGTAAACGCCTCTTTGAACGAGCTTCAAACCAGCAGCTTCTGCATTTTTAACCGCAACCTTTGAATCCCCAACTTGGAATGCAACGTGGTGAATGCCCTCACCCTTCTCATCAAGATAATTTCTCCATGTTGAAGGCTCCTCATTTGGCTGAATCAATTCAAGCTGAAGTCCTGGACCAACATCAAAGAATGCCATCCAGCAATATGCATTTGGAGCAGGTTCGCCTTTAAACTCTGTTCCTGTAACTGCATAGTCCCCAATCGGTTGTGTTTCAGGTGCATCAACACCTAAAAACGCTGCCCATTTTTGCTTTGTCTCCTCAACATCTTTAACGATAAAACCAACTTGTGCCACTAAATTTGTTCCTACTACTCCTGACATCTCATTTCTCCTTTTTTAAACTTCATCTATATATCCACCTGGCTTGATCGGCTCTGGCCTATCGCAGGTAGTTGTCATTTTATATATTGCACTACTTTCGGCTGAAATCAACATGCCTTCTATTGCTTCTGTAATGTGCTGAATCAAATTGCCATTTGCTCTATTCTCGGAATTTGTTTCTATGGCTTTCGCAAGGTCGAGAACGCCGATGCCCCTTGAATAGTCTTTCACTCTAGGATATAACTCTGGAAGCTCATAGAATTTATCTTTTCGAGCAAGAGCTTCGTCTGACTGTTGATAAACCGTATCCGTATATTGTTCTTTTCTGTAAACCTTCGGCGTTCCGCCACCAAAGTTTGGATCTGGATAAGTGAGCGTGCCACCATCGCCATAAATTTCAAACATCGGCAAGTTCGACTTATAGATATCAAAGCTCACATTCAAGTTCACAACGACACCACTTTCGAGCCTCAAGATGGAAGAATAATGAGTAGGAACCTCCGCTTCAATCTCCGTTCCCGCATCACGTCCCACATAGATATGCCTCGTGTCACTCGGCTTTGCAGAAAAGGCGCAAATGCTCTCAATGGGTCCAAGTAGCGATACAATCGCTGAAAGATAATAGACACCCATATCAAATAAGGGACCGCTGTTCTTTTTATAAAAAGCTGCAGGATTTGGGTGCCAAGTCTCAACACCAAACGTTGTCATATTTGCAGTGACGAAGAAAGGTGTTCCGATAAAATTCATATCGAGATAATATCTTACACTCTGCAGACCTGATGCCAGAAATGTGTCTGGTGCACAACCAACTTTAACGCCGTTTTCCTCTGCCAAATCTAGCAACACTTTTGCTGTTTCCAAATTCGGTGCAAATGGCTTTTCACTAAAAAGATGTTTGCCTGCCAATATTATTTGTCTCGCAAGGTCAACATGAAACTGTGGTGGCGTCAGATTGATTACAATCTCAACTTCATCATCCTTTAATAATTCTTCTGTCGTATACGCCTTTTTTACATCAAATTCCGATGCCAGTTTTTGTGCTAGTTCTACATTGATATCGGCACAAGCAATTACTTCAAGATTCTTGTAAAATGCTTTGATATCTGCCAGATAGGTTCTACTTATGATTCCGGCTCCGAGGATACCTACTTTAAATATTCGCAAAATGCAGTCCTTTCCAATTGAACTCTTTCCTATGAACGAAGTTGCCTCTTCCTTTCATGCATGTATAATATCAACTTTCCCAGTCCTCTGCTCTTAATAAATTGCGTACAGACTTTGCATATTTTGCTATGATTATTATTACGGCGATATTACACTTGCTTTAAAAGGGCTGATATTGCAATGTTTTGCACATCGTACATGTCATTCTTTATAATTGCTCATCAAATATTGCTATTTGACCCCATAGATGATAGACTAGTGTATACAAAAAAAATATTGTCACTTATCTCACTTATAATAAAAGTTAGGATATTTTGAATATGCATGCAAATAGCTATTTTGAGAAATTAAATTTTAGCGATGGGAAGAAAATTAATGTATCCAATCGAATTGATATCTCTTTTTGTGATACCATACATTGGCACCCTTTTGTTGAAATACTTCTCTGCCTTTCTGAGAATAACGAAGTAACCATTAATTTTACAGATTATATTCTGAATACAAATGATTTGGTTATTATCTATCCTGGTGACCTACATTCCCTGAGGAATATAGATGAGAATGCTTTTGTACTCGTTCAGCTGCCGATGGATTTACTTATGATTATGAGTGAATTTAGTAGCAATTATCATATCTTTTATCAATATCATTGCATTAAATATAACCCAACAAGTATTGATTCCGATAAAATGATTTCTTTAATCAAAGAATTACCCTCGCTCTATTATTCAGAGATACCATTTAAGGAAGTACGCATCTATTCCCTTCTTTTGGAGCTGTTTATAAAACTTGGGCAATATTGTATCAATGCAAAAAAAGAAGATCTTTCAAATAATGAAAGCGTAGAATATAAGACGGTCATGCTAATAACAGATGCTTGTCTCTACATATCACAAAATTGTACGAAAGCCCTTACACTAGATGATATTTCCCACCATGTAGGGTTTAGCAAATTTCATTTCGCACATTTATTCAAAACATATATGAATATGACCTTTATAGATTTTCTTACGGCGGAGCGTATTAAGAAAGCGGAATCGTTGATTTCAAACCCCAAAACGCCGATTACGGATATTGCGTTTGATTCCGGCTTTTCAAGCTTGTCCTCATTCAACCGTGCTTTTAAGAAGCATAAAGGGATTTCTCCCAGTGAATTTAGAAAAATGATTAAACCCCATTCGTCATCTTGAGATGGTGTTTAGGGATGATAAGATGGAGACGTTGCGACATTGCGAGATGAAAAAAGAATCCCCAACGCGCAAGCCGTTGAGAATTCTTTTTTTGATACTATAAACGTATAGGTAAGAGATTCGTTCATTTGAGTATCTCAAGCCTGAGTTTCCTGAAACGGAGAAATAGCATTCCGCGCATAGCTAGATCTATCCCTTCACGGATCCCATCATGCCTGCGACGAACTGCTTCTGCAGAATAAAGAAAATCAACGCAATTGGAAGAGTCGCAATGACGATTCCGCACATCATCATGCCGTAATCAGGCGTGTAGGATGCGCCCATGGCTGACAAGATGAGCGGAACCGTGCGCTTCTCAGGTGACTGCAATGCAACGAGTGGCCACAGGTAATTGTTCCAGCTGCTCATAAATGTGATGATGGCTGCGGCGGCGTAGGTGTTTTTAGCGGTCGGCATGTAAATGCGAGCGAAGATTTCCCACTCGCCAAGACCGTCTATACGCGCAGCCTCGACAAGATCCTTGGGAAACGCTTTGATATTCTGCCGAAACAAGAAGATTAAAAACGCCGTAGCGACTGATGGCACGATGACGACAAACAGTGAATTGATGCCGAAGTAAGTGCTGAGTTTCACAGAGCCAATCTGAATCTGATTGAGTTTTGTGAACATGCGGTACAATGGAATCATCATTGCGGCAAATGGCACCATCATCGATAACAACATGACATTGAAGATTCGCTCGCGGCCCTTGCTCTTGAAAATCTCGAATCCGTAGCCTGCCATCGAGGACAGCAACAATGCAAATACAGTTGTAAGCACAGCGATGACTGCTGAATTTACAAGCGCCTTTGGAAAGTCCAAATCATTTTCAAACAACGTCTTCATGTTGATGAGAAACTTACCGCCAATTTTAATTTTGCCTGATACGATGTCGCGTGTCTCATTTGTTGTACCCATAATCATCCAAAGGAATGGGAAAATGGATACAAATGCGGCAATACTGAGGACGACATATTTTATAGCATTACTTAATTTATTCATTACTCATTCCCCACTACTTTATTCTGTATGAGCGAAAGTACCACGATACAGATAACGATAACGAATGAGACCGCTGCGGCATACCCGAAGTTCGGCTTGCCGAAATTGAATGATAGATTGTAGATATAATGCGACAAGGTAATCGTCGAGTTGGCAGGTCCACCATTTGTGATATTTTTCACTTCATCGAAGAGCTGCAATGTACCAATTGTTGATGTAATGGTCGTAAACAAAATAATTGGCTTCAAATTCGGAATCGTGATTTTGAATAATTGCTGTGTCTTTGTCGCGCCATCGATATCTGCAGCTTCGTAGATATCGGGGCTGATATTCTGCATACCCGCAATATAGAAAATCATGTTGTACCCTGTCCACCGCCAAGTGATGGCGATGATAATCAAAATCTTTGCAAATACAGGATCTGTGAGCCAGTGAATCTGTGTACCCAGAATCTGATTGATGAGTCCCGCATCCGCAAATAGCGTCTTCATAATCAAAGAATAGGATACAAGTGATGTAATACAAGGCAGAAATAGAGCCGTTCGGAAGAATCCTCTAAATTTGAGCTTTGTATCATTGAGCATACTTGAAAATACAAGTGCTAGAAATAACATAATTGGAACTTGAACAATGAGATACAGGAATGTATTGCCGAAGGCTTTTTTAAATGTCGAATCTGTGAGCATTCGCGCAAAATTCCCAAATCCATTGAACTTCATATTTAATGGTGGACCCGATTGAAATGCCGTTATAAGCGCCATAATCATTGGTACAAATACCAATATTGTGATTAAAATAAGTGGCAGCGTGATAAAGTCATTGCCGGTTCCAATCCATACTCTTTTCTTCGTTTTCCGCATGGTTGTTTTTCCTCTACAAACTTTTTACCAGTATTTTTTAGTTGAAATCGCAGCGTCCACAGACATTTCTGAGGATACTTGTGAATTTGTATTCTAACCATCAACAGCGAAGCAATAATGTGGTACCATTTCCAAAATCCGTTCCGCCACAGTATCCGCGGCGGAACGGATTTCGAAATTGCTTGCATGAGACAGACCTCTTAAAAAGTGGGATAGTGAACCCTCCCAATCCCACTTATATTGAGTCAATTATTTTAGTTTGCGACCTGTGCTTCAACCTGCTTCTGAGCTTCTTTTAGCACCTTATCAACGTCTTTTCCATCGATAATCTGCTGAACATACTCAGCCATTACGGACTCGATTACATATGTATTTTGACCATAATTTACTTCTGGTACACCTGTTGAAAGCTTTGAGAAATCTTCCAATACTTTCTGACCTGAATAGAACTCATTTGCTTCCTGATAAGGAGCTGTATCGGCAGCAGCCTTCATGGTTGATACAAGACCGATTTCTGTAGCAAGTGTTGCCATCAAATCTGTGCTTGATGCAAAGGTGTTGTCGAGGAAGTCGATTGCGTTTTCTTCACCAGGTAGCCCCTTGATTACATACCAACCAGCACCGCCGATTGAAGAAGAATGGGTTGCTTTTGCGTCATTTGCAATCTTAGGAAGTGGTGCAATTCTCCATTTGCCTGACTGATCATCTGCGCCTGTGATTGTGCTTGAATACCAGCAACCTTGTGGTGAGCCTGCAACGGAACCTGACTGTACTGCATTTACGCCGCCGTCCCAATCTGCTACTTGCTCAACGATTCCATCTTTTAGGAATTGTGCATAGATGTTGATACCGTATGCGAGTGCTGGGTTGTTGTCGATTGTGATTGTCTCGCCATCTTCCGCATTGTACCATGTGCCTGCGGACTGCATGATTGCTCTTACAAGTCCAAGATCACTTGGATTGAGGCTGAATAAAGCATGCCCCGTCTTTTCTTTTACAGCTTTACCAATCTCAAGGAACTCATCCCATGTGATATCTTGAAGTGCTGCATCATCATAGCCAGCATCGCCAAGATAATCGGTACGATAGAAGAATCCTGTGACGCCACTGTCGAAAGGCACACCGTAGATTTTGTCATCAACCTTATTTACAGCAAACTTGTAAGGTGAAAATGCGTCTTCATCTACAATGGAGCTTAAATCTGCAAATGCATCTGGATAAGATGTTAGGTAACCTTGGATTCGATAATCTTCAATGAGTACAATCTCGGGAAGTCCATCGGTGCTACCTGATGCCAAGCTCGTGTTCAGCTTCTGAACGATATCGTCCTGACTCATTGTGACAACTTTTACATCATAGTCATCGCTTGAATATACTTTCTTTGCTTCTTCAACAGCCTTGATGTTGAATGTCTCGTCCCATGCCCAGACATTGACGGTCTTCTTACCTGAATCTTTCGAATCGCTATCCGAATCAGAACTCTTGTCGCTACCACCACAAGCCGTAAATGAAAATGTAAATACAACCATCACTGCAAGCAGCAATCCCAATAACCTTTTCTTCATTTTCTCCATCTCCTTCTATTTTATAAACTCATTTTTAAATTTGTTTTCTGATGCCTCATGTTGATTTGTGCACGAATCGTATGAGGTGTTGATTGATTACTTGCTCATTCTAGCCTAGCAATTCAAATCTGTAAATAGGTTTTGGGCATCATCAAAGAATAGTACAACAATAGGAAATTAGTACAAGTCAGAAAATTTATAATTACCGTAAGATAGTACAAATATATTAAGATAATACAAATGGTTACGGATTCATTTTGATATATAATATATAATGTAGGCAATATCAATTTGGTTGGTACGTTATTGGTGCGTTATTGATGCGTTAGAAGAAATGAGGCAAGATATGAGCAGCACACAGCTGATTAAAGTCATAATTGTAGATGATGAACTTGCAATACGCGCGGGACTTCGAAATCTGATTCACTGGGAGCAGGAAGGCTTTGTTGTTGTCGGTGAGGCGCCCAATGGCAAAGAAGCGCTGAAGCTCATATCAGAGTTTTCCCCGTCCATTGTCATCACAGATTTGGTTATGCCAGTCCTAGATGGCCTTGAACTATCTTCCATTATAGGTGCAAATTATCCCGATATACGTTCCATCGTATTGTCGAGTTTTGATGACTTTGAGATGGTCAAGAGCAGTTTTCAAAATGGCGTCACGGACTATATCCTCAAACCAACCCTGACTCCTGAAAGTCTGCTGAAGACGCTTCGCAAAGTAGCATCGTTACTTGATCTAAAAGAAGATGGCAGTGGTGCTCATGCAAATGTCGCAAGAGACCTGAGCAACTATCTATCTGGTTATAGCACGGAACTTGATGTCAAAGAACTCGCGGAGAGCCTTGCCCCTGCAACACAATATGTATATCTCTATACAAATCTATCCTATTATAAATCGCCGCAGGCAATGGATACGCAGTTCAAACAATACAATACGCTGATTGCAGAGCAGGTGAGCTGTTTGCCTTTTATTACAAGTCAAAATGACGTGGGATTGCTCATCGGCATGCAAGGTGATTTTGACATGTTGCTTGAATTTCTCAAGTCTAAATTCGGATCGATTGATTTTATCGATCCCGATGTATTTTTCACGTTAAGTAAGCCATTTGCGGATTTGAATCTCTTAAAAGATTATTACACTGAATTCAAACGTATGAGTGAAAACCAGCGATTCTTTTTCAAAGGCTCCAAGATTGTAAAATATGAGAATCTAATCCAGTTTGAAAATGACGACAAATTCGATACAAATCAATATTTGCTTAAGCTGATTAATCGAGACTTCGCAGATGGGCTCTCGCAAATTGATTCCTATTTCAATGAGCTTCTTATGAATGCGGCATCGCCACGATACCTCAACGAGCAAGCGAGCAGTATCTTCTATACGCTTTTTACGATGATGGAGAATAAAGGCAGCTTTGACGAAAATTTTGGTGCGCTCCGAATGAATTTTATCACGAAGCTGAACAGTTGCAATTACATCGATGATTTTGCAAGTCTCATTCTCGATATGATTGCCAAGCTTGAACTGCTCATCAATACAGGCGGCAAGGAAGATGAACTGCTTCAGCAGATACTGTCTTATATCAATAAAAATTACAACCAAGGTATCACGCTGACTTCGATTTCGAAACAGTTTCATTTTAGTTCAAATTATCTATCGAGTTTCTTTTCCTCAAAATACAATGTGACATTTTCCGATTACTTGAACCAAATACGTATCGGTAAGGCGAAAGAATTACTGCAAAACACAGAGATGAATCTTTCGGAAATCTGTTATGAAGTTGGATACAATGACCCCGCTTATTTTTCGAAGATGTTCAAGAAACTGACGGGGCTCTCTCCGTCCAAATTTAGGAGAGGAGAGTATTAGATGCTTGGCAGATATCTATATAAAAATGAATTACTGGCGAAGATTCTAGGTATCGTCATCATCTCAATCTTGTCAATCACCGTGCTCACGTCCGTCGTTGTCTATCAACAAGCCGCGAGAGCTTATGTCGAGTCGTATGCCAATTCCAATGCGATCCTTTTGGAGAAATTTGAAAATGACTACGACCACCTGAGCAACAACGTGACAAATATGCTCAATCAGATGGATTCACCTATCATTCAAAACTTTCTAACAACGGGGCTCGATGAACCTGCAATCCGAGCGAAAATCATTCGCGATTTTACGACATTTACAGGACCGATGGCATTTGTCTACGATGATATCATGTCAAATCTTGTATTATATGGTATCAATGGGACATCTTATTACCATAATTCTGGTGTCAGGCAGGCAGATACCCTTAGCATGCTCGAAAATGAAATCTTTACGGAAGCAAGAAACAGTCCACA
Organism: Eubacteriales Family XIII. Incertae Sedis bacterium; assembly: GCA_031261525.1. GTDB lineage: Bacteria > Bacillota > Clostridia > Peptostreptococcales > Anaerovoracaceae > JAISJM01. The sequence continues at coordinate 24,884 of JAISJM010000112.1, read as the reverse complement.
GCAAATTTATTATACCTATAGCAAGCAAGGGCTAACCAAAGCAACCTCTAGTTCTCCGGGATTTTTCTTTATAAAGAAATTGCAGGATTCATCGGGCAAAATTTATGGCTATGCAAGTATCTTTATCGAAGAAGAGCGGTTCAAGACCATTTACGCGTCTTCGCTTGATGCCTATATCAACAAGGTCTTTATCGTCGATTCGGAAGATATCGTCGTATCGTCCAATGATTATGGCGCGATTCGGCACAAGCTCAACGACAAATACGCGCACGGCAGCAACAAAAACGAGCAGATTTCATCTGTCTGGTTATCCAATTTTAACTTTAGATTAATCAGCGCAATCAACAAAGACAGGCTCGCTTCCAATATGGATATCGTGCAACCATTGATTTTAATCAATCTGATTGGTATCATCATCATGTCGGCATTTGCGTACTTTGTCATTCGCAATACGACCAAGCCAATCTACAATCTAATCGACAAGATTCCGACAATCAGCGATGGTGATTTCTCGGGCAAAATCGAAGTCAAAGGCACGCACGAAGTACGGGAGCTGGCAAATGCTTACAACAATATGCTCAGCAATCTCAGCGATTATTTTGATACGATTATCAACATGGAGAAGGATAAACGGCTCATGGAGATGCACGCACTTCAGATGCAAATTCAGCCGCATTTTATCTACAACACACTCGCGAGTATCAAATTTCTCGTGTATCAAGGCGATGTCAATCATGCAGTGCAGGCGATTGATAGCTTTATCCAATTGCTGCGGTATTCGCTCAGCAAGGGTGAAGATGTCATTACGCTTGAAGATGAAGTGGCTTATCTGAAGAATTACGTGACGGTGCTGCATTTTCGTTTTGGGGACAATATCCATACAAATTTTATGCTGCCAGATTCCATTAAAGACGTGAAAATTCCGAAGATGATTCTACAGCCGATTATTGAAAATGCGTACTTGCATGCATTTCCAGATCAACGGGCAGGGTTCATCAATGTGTTTATGCTTGAACACGAGGAGCGCATCCGAATTGAGATTCTGGATAATGGCACAGGATTTGTCGTGGGCGAGATGAATCGGACGGAACCGAAAGGGATTCATTATTCGAGTATCGGGATTCATAATGTGCAGTCGCGGTTGCAACTACTCTATGGAGAGCTGGCTAGTATTGAGATTACGAGTGTCCCTGCGCAAGGGACTAGCGTTGTTGTTGTGGTGCCGAAGCAATAAGAGAAAAACCACCAAACGATTGGTGGTGAGGAGTCATTATGTATGAAGAAACATGGATAAGGAATAAAGGATTTGGAAATATTTACGTTAAAGAGCGTTAAATCTTGCTAATCCATGTTTTCTTTTTCTGTGTGGCATCACGTTCTAAGGACATCATTTTCTCACAATCTTTGTTTCGAATTTATCCCATTTACCTTGCTTGTATCGAATGATTGCCGTCGCTGCTGCAATCGCCCATGTCAGACCTGCTGTCCACCAGATGCCCCAGACGCCAATGTGTAAAACCTGCGTAAGAATTAATGCAAATCCAACACGTCCAACAATCTCAACAAACCCGATTATTAGTGCAAAGATGCCATCGCCCGTGCCGTTAAGCAGACCGCGAAACACATAAATCAAACCGAGCGGAATGAAAAATGGACCTAAAATCAGAAGTCCCGTGTGACCCATACGAATGACTTCAGGATCTGGCACAAATTGAGCGACAATCCATTGTCCGAAAAACGCAACGATGAGCCACATGAATATGCCAAATGTCACAGAAACCAAGACCGCTTTTCGTAGTCCTTTTCGGACACGTTCAATCTTGCCTGCGCCCAGATTCTGACCTGTAAATGTTGTCATTGCAGCACTCATCGAATTAAAAGGTTGACCCGCAAGCTGCTCGACACGACTCGTCGCCGTAAATGCTGCAATCGCGGAGGCGCCAAAGCGATTTACGACACCTTGCAGGACGACCATCGAAAGCGCAATCATGAGATTTTGGAGCGCTACAGGGATTCCCATACTCGTAATCTTAATGATAATATCTTTGTTCAGCCGCAAATGTCGCAATTTGATATGCAAATATTCGTTACCCCGTAGAGGCAATAAGATGGTACCTACCATTGCAACAATCTGTGAACAAACCGTTGCGACGGCAACCCATTCAATTCCTTTATGGAGAACGACAACAAAGGTGATATCCAATATAACATTGACGGCATTGGAGATTAGCAAAAAGATCAACGGTGTCTTGCTATCGCCAAGCGCTCTAAGAATTGCGGCGATGCCATTGTATCCACCGACAAAGACGATACCGATACACAAGATGCGAAAATATAAAATCGTTTCAGCCATTACCTCTGGCGGTGTCTGCATCAACTCAAGTACTTGTTTTGTAAAGATGATTCCGAGCCCGCCCAACAATAGACCTGAAAGCATGATGATATAGATCGAATTTCCAATCGACTGTTTTACCTTATCCTCTTTTTTTGCGCCAAAGAAATGTGAGATGACAACACCAACACCAATGGATAAACCGAAACAGAGCGAGAAAAACATATAGTGGAGTGTCCCTGCGATACCAACTGCCGCAAGCGCATTTTTCCCCAAGAACCGTCCAACAACGACAGAATTAATAATCGTGTAAAATTGTTGAAATACATTTCCAATGAGTAGCGGAATTGAAAAATGAATCAAATGCTTGAATTCACTTCCTTCCGTCATATCTGATATATAGGATGCCATTTATCACCACCTATCTTTTGATTTAGAGTAAAATAATATACTGACACTCATTTTACTGCAAAATCATGAAAAGGAACATGGCGAAAGCATGAACGATATGATGTGTATTTCTATGATTCAGATCATTCTATCGTTTCTTTTTCTGGCGTATACTTCGCAAAGATGATTCGGAAAATAAACGAATGGAGATATGCCAATACTGAAAAACCAAGGAGGATATAGTACATCACGCCTAGGTGAATCGGAATGACAGATAAGAATAAGAAGGCGGCGATTCCGCTGATTGCCAATAATAGTAAAGTATAGGGAAGGTTTGTGATTGCCATGAGGATTGTATTTTTTAGTGTACGCTTTAACGGATCTTCGAATTTTGAGATGTATGGAAAGAGATAAAGCATGATGATGAGACAGATGAAAATCCATACGAAAAATAGATAAGGCAAGAATTGACCAAGGATGCCTGTATACGTTAATGACAAGCGATAGTCAATAAAGGCAACAGCTCCTGCTACCAATAAGAGAAGCCATGCAAGCAAACTCATTTTGAAGTTTGCTTTGAATGCCATAAAGAAGCTTTTTACGACATAGGGATCTTCTTTTTTTACGAGCTTCATTGTAACAGAATACAAAGCTGTGAGTGCAGGTCCAATCGTAACGATTGGGATACAACAGACGAAAAATACGACATTGAGTTTGATGAGATCCGTGAGACGAAAGAGAAAACTCATCAAGCCACCATCCATGTTAAATAAATTACGCATATTGTAAGCTCCTCTTATTTTTTGTAATGCCCATATGACCAAAGGCCTCATTCAAAACGAAAGACCTCATTTAAAATAGCAGACCTACGTTAAAATAGCAGACCTCCGTTAATTCGTATGAACTTCATTCTCTAATAAAAATGCCGCAAATTGTTTTGCAATCTCAGCATTGGGCGCATTTGCAATAATTCCTAAATAATATGTTTCGTTCTTATCCTGCGTGAGTTCATCAAGAAGGGGCGATGCGTTGATGATAAGCGCGTCACCATTTTTACTAATTTGTTCGGCATGGGCATCCAAAAATTCTGAATCGAATACATCTGTCAAATTATAAAACGCATCCTGACCCGAATAATCTTTGTAGTTGGTTTCATCTGCAAGGAATACATCAAGCTCACCTGCGGAAGTCATCGCAGATAATTGCATCATCGCGCCATAATCTGCCGTTACATCCTGCCCATTTGTAGAATTGAGAGGCATGATTTTTATATTCTCATGTTTTTTGATGCCGCCCAGATACTCTTCAAATTCAGTTGCCATGACTGCCGAATCTGCGCCAGAATTGCCACCTGAAATCGCGACAGTTACGATTGTCTTCTCCATCTGATTTCCGATGACTTCGATTGCACCGATGGTCAGTGCGATAACGATGATGACAATGGCGATTACCCATTTATAATAATCCCAAAAGTATCTCACCTTTTGCTTCGGCGATAAACCTTTCCACGTCTTCTTTTTCTGTGCGGCATCACTTTCTAGGGACATTCTCTTTTCTCACAATCTGTATATTAATTCACTTCTCATAATATATCTTACTGAATATATTATAAGCGAAAAATCACATCGTGTGTGCTTTATTTACAGCATCTTCAAGAGTCAGACCTGTAAATGTCTGCGCATGTAGTAATCTGCCACTTTTCTTGTCATCGACAAACGCGCCAACGACAATACCTGGGATACAGCTATCGGGATCATTTGGCGCATTTGGTCCACCCAAATCTGTACGACACCAACCGGGATCGGTGATATTCATCATGACATCTGTGCCTTCAATGACCGAAGACAAATCCGTTGTAAATTTATCCAATGCGGCTTTACTACAAGAATAGCCAGCCTGTTCTGGTTCGTTTTTAATACCGCTCGTCGTGTTGATGATACGGCCAAATCCGCGTTCAATCATCCCTGGAAGGAAATGATAGGTAATCAGTGCGGGTGCAATGGTATTGATGAGAAAACTCTGGGTAAAGTCTTCTACTGGTGTCTCGAAGTAATCCGTACGATATGCAATCTGCACACCTGCATCATTGAAGATGATGTCAACCTGTGTGCCTTTTTGATCGATTTCATCGAACATCTTGTTGATTGAATCGGGGCTTGAGAGTTCCGCTTCAACGGCATAAGCCTCGACACCAAGTGCTTTTACATCGGCAAGTACTTGGTCCGTATGTGCCAAATCTCTGCTATGTAGAATTAAATTGCTTCCTCTTTGCGCCATTGTGAGTGCAATGCGGTAGCCTACCCCGCGGCTTGAGCCTGTTACTAATGTCCATTTTCCTGTTACATCAATCATCTTTCTCTCCTAACTTTCTGTAAAATCTGGGTTATACTCTCATCACACTCTAATAAAGTGTAATAATATACTTTGGAAATCGCCCCACAACTTCGGCACGATATATCCTGCGTTCATCAAACTCTCACCCAGATACTGCTCGCTTGTACCCTCTAGTTCATAGGTTGCACCAGCGTCTAAGCCTTTTAGTTTCATTTTCTTTGTGTGTACATTTGCCTGCCCAAGGACTTGTACATAGGTCACCAAGGCATCGGTTTTATCCTGATTTACCACCATATAGCAATCATAGGAATGATTCGTACCCCAAGATGCAATTCGGTAGTATGTGCCTTCTCTAATTAATTCGTGGTACTTGTGATATTGTGCGGTCTGTTCTGGAATCATTGCGCGATCGGCATCTGGAATCTTTGTGATATCGAGTTCATAACCGAACGTGCCCGCCAATGCCACATCGCCACGCGTCTTGAATGGTGTCGTGCGTCCAACGGAATGATTCGGACAGTCACTTACATGTGCACCAATCGTAGATAATGGATAGACGAGCGCGGTGCCTTCTTGAATCTGCAGTCGTTCAATTGCATCAGTATCATCGGAACACCAAATCTGCGGGCTATAATACAGCATACCTGGATCAAAGCGAGCACCACCACCCGAGCAATTTTCGAGTAATAAATCTGGGAATTCTGTCACCAATCGCTCTTGTAATTCATACACACCGAGGACATATCTATGGGATAATTCACCCATTTTATCAGCTTCTAAATAGACACTACCGAGGTCACTTAATTGACGATTCATATCCCATTTCACATAGTCAATGGGTGCACTTCGTAGAATCTTAGCGACTTGCTCGTAAGTGTAATCTATGACTTCAGGTCTTGATAAATCCAATACAAATTGCGACCGTGACTGTGTTGCGTCTCTACGAGGAATTGAAATTGCCCAATCTGGATGGGCACGATATAGATTCGAATCAGGAGAAATCATCTCTGGTTCAAACCAAATTCCGAATTTCAATCCAATGTTCTTCACTTCGTCCACGAGGTATGACAAGCCACCTTGTAGTTTTTCTTCGTTGACGAACCAGTCACCTAAAGAACTGTCATCACTGCTTCGCTTGCCGAACCAGCCATCGTCCATGACGAGCATCTCAATCCCTGCATCTTTTGCATCTCGTGCGATTGCTAAGAGCTTTTCGCGATCGAAATCAAAATAGGTCGCTTCCCAATTATTGATAAGAATGGGTCGCTCTTGATGCAGATATGGACTGCGTATCAGATGGTTTCGATACAGATTATGGAAGGTATGGGTCATGTGGTCAAGTCCATTGCCAGAATAGGTCAGCACAACTTCTGGACTATAGAACGTCTCTTTTGGATCCAGCTTCCAGCTAAATCCTTGTGTGTGAATTCCCATCTGTAATCGTACGGAATCAAACTGGCTGACTTCAGCCTGTGCAATAAAATTCCCAGAATAGACAAAGCTCATTGCATAGACGCTGCCATGCTCTTGTGTTGTATCTGGCGATACCAATGCAATAAAGGGGTGCTCTTGATGTCCAGATTCGCCTCTAAACGAGCCAATGGATTGCCTGCCATACACCAATTTATTTCGCTGAATGTGTCTCTCTCGTGCCCAAGAACCATGGAGTGTCAGCATCTCATAGTCTTCCATATCCATGTCAATTGATGCAGATAATACTTTCTCAAGGTAGACTGGAGAATCATCATGGTTTTGAATGATGACACTTCTCGTGATTGCATCTACATCTTCAAACACGCCATACTGCAAGATAACTTCAAGGTTTAGTACCGAATCCACACAGCGAATACGCAGTGTCGTTGCTTGTGAAGACTGTGCGTGTGAAGACTGCGCCGCATCTGCAAATGTCGCAGGCATGCCTGGAATGTCATACTTACCATCTAGAATTTCATAATCCTGATACTGCAATTGGCAAGCAGTAAATCCATCAGCATTGCGGACTTCCAGCGCGCTTTCACGATAATCTCCGACACCACCGGTCGGGTATTCTGTATGGAAAAAATCTAAAAAGGATGATTTTTCTCTATTATTTTTTGATGGCACAAAGGGAGCTTCCTCCGTCCGAAGCAAATATCCAAGTCCTTGCCCATTTTCCAATCGTGCGCCATAATATAGATGACCTAGATACCCTTCCTCATCGACAACACCAATCAGATAGGTTGTATTTGGCGTATCCAGTTTAAATACACGCTCTTGTTCAAAATATTGAATTGCCATAGTTCCATGCCTTTCCTTTATACTCATCAATTACTGTCATCGCGCAACCGACCAAACTTATCCCATTTGCCTTGACGATATCGAATGATCGCAGTCAGTGCCACAATTGCCCATGTCACACCCGATGTCCACCAGACACCCCAGACGCCAATTCCTGCAATGGAAGCAAAGAGCAATGAAAGCCCAACGCGACCCGCAATCTCAACGAATCCAATAATCAACGCAAATGTCCCATCACCCGCTCCATTCAAGAGACCTCGAATGACATAAATCAGACCCAATACGACATAAAATGGTCCCGTAATCAGAAGTCCAATATGACCGATTCTGATTACTTCGGGATCGGTCACAAACTGACCGACAATCCACTGACCAAAGAGTGCGACCATAAGCCACATAAATGCTGCAAAGATGACAACAACCCGAATGGATTTAAAAAGTGCTTTTCGCACGCGATCCGTCTTGCCCGCACCCAAATTCTGTCCTGTAAATGTCGTCATTGCAGCGCCCATCGAATTGAATGGTTGCCCCGTAAGTTGCTCGACACGGCTCGTCGCCGTAAAGGCTGCCATCGCTGAAGCACCGAAACGATTGACAACACCTTGTAAGATGACCATCGAAAACGCAACCATGAGATTTTGTAATGCTACAGGGAAACCCATGCTTGCAACTTTGATAAGAATCTCTTTGTCCAGTCGCATATGCTTTGACCTGATATGCAGATATTCGTTATTTTTTAGTGGCAATAAGATACTTCCAATCATCGCAACCGCTTGCGAGAAAATGGTTGCAATCGCAACCCATTCGATGCCTTTGTGCAGGAAGACGACAAAAGCAATATCAAGTACCGCATTGATTGCGCAAGATATAAGTAAGAAAATCAGAGGTGTCTTACTATCGCCAAGCGCTCTGAGAATTGCAGAGATTCCATTATAACCGCCAACAAAGATGACGCCTGCACACAAGATACGAAAATACGCAATGGTCTCACCCATGATTTCTGTCGGCGTCTGCATTAAGACGAGAATCTGTTTTGTGAAAAGAATACCAAGAATACCGAGTACCACGCTAGAAAGCATGATGACATAAATGGAATTGCCAATCGTCTGTTTTACCTTATCTGCTTTCTTAGCACCAAAATAATGTGATATGACAATGCCAACACCAACCGCCAAGCCAAAACACAACGAGAAAAACATAAAGTGCAGTGTACCCGCAATACCAACGGCTGCGAGTGCATTTTTACCCAAGAACCGTCCAACCACAACGGAGTTGACAATGCTATAGAATTGTTGAAACATATTACCAATTAATAACGGAATGGAGAAATGAATCAAATGCTTGAATTCACTGCCTTCCGTCATATTAGATATATACGATGCCATTATCACCTCCCATTCTTTTTATTTATTGTTATCTATATGTGAGATTCCCACATAAACGTTGCGGGAATCTCTTCTCAACTATTTTGAATTAAAATGAATCGTACAAGCTATAAACTTGAATTTGCGCAGCCAATGCCTCTGTACTCAAAGATGCTGTTGGAACAACGTCTGTTACATTTGCATGGTCAGCAATATTTGTGACACGAGGTAGCTGCACGTCTGATTTCTGCAGATATACAGACGTACCGTCTTTTTCTGTCAGCATGACAAAATTGTCGCTCAAAATCCCATCGATTTCCGAGAACCGTACTTCTGCAAATGGTGCAAAAGTATCGGTCGTCAAATTGATTCGATACGCATCACCTTCATCTGTAACGGTCACACCGATTTCAGGCTTACAAAGTTGGACATGCTTGTATGGCACAAATGGCTCCACTTCAACTTGCGTGCGCCCATCTTCGTAGATAAATTTCGCTTCGACAAATACACTACCCTTATCATTCGGTGCTACAATCCATTCTGAAACATCTTTTTCGAAGACGTTTATAACAGATTGTGGTGCAACACGGTATTCGGTCCCGACTGAATCAATCACCTCAAGTGAAGTATTTTTCAAACTGACCAAGACTTTGACATTTGCCTCCGTCAATCCTTCATTGGACACAGATACAGCGACATTTTCCCCATCGCGCAAGATGCTTCCTGCGACCTGCGCATAAAAATTCTTCGTCATATAATGGAGTGCTTTCCAGCGCCCATAATAGTCGATGCTCGCCCACGATGCAACAGGCCAATTATCGTTGAGCTGCCAATAAATTGCGCCCATACATCGTCCGCGATGCCTTCGCCAATGCTCCACACCATATTTTATTGCCAATCCTTGAAGCACCTGACTGACATAGAGTAGCGCATCAAAATCCTTCGGATACAAGAAATTCTCAGAGATATAGTAGAGGATTTTGCCATTTGCCGCACCGTTCTTTTGGTGACTTTCCATCACCTCGGAGAAGATATTCCAGTCCTTTTCTTCTGCAAATGTCGCAATTGTCTTTAAACTCGGGAACGACTGGAATCCAAACTCGGAGCAGAACCGAAAATAGAATTTCTGGTAATCCGTAAATGGTTTCTGCCCATGCCATACGTCCCAATAATGCACATCGCCGCGATCCTCCGAAGATGGGTCATCGATACAGCCGCCTGAAGATGGGGACGATGGCCAGAAGAAAGTTTGATCGTCTTCTGCCTTCAATGCTTTTGGCAAGACGTGCTCAAATTGTTTGATGTAATCTGCGCGTATATAAGGCGTCTCACCTTGGAAATCTGCCCATCCATCCCATGCGGATTCAATTTCATTGTTGCCACACCATAGACCAAGACTTGCATGATGACGCAAACGCCTGACATTGTCTGTCGTCTCAGCGACAATCGATGCTTCAAATTCTGGCGTCAAATCATAGGCATTGCATGCGTACATGAGATCCTGCCATATAATCAAACCCGCTTCGTCACACAAATCATAAAATTTGTCAGATGGATAATAACCACCACCCCAGATTCTCAGACAATTGTGATTTGAACGTACCGCGGCATCAATCAATGTCTGTAGTCGCTCGTCTGTGATATTTGGATAGATGCCATCTTCTGGTATATAGTTTGAGCCTCTTGTGAAGATTTTAATTCCATTTACTTTAAAAGCGAATTCCTCGCCCCATTCATCTTTATCTTGGCTTACGGTAAGTGTGCGAAGGCCGATGCGATAAATCTGTTCACTTAATCGATTACGTTTACGATCAGAGACCACGATTTGTATCTTGTAAAGAGGCTGTGCGCCATAACCGTTTGGCCACCACAATTGTGGATTCGGAATTGTCGTAATCGAATCTATAAGCGCATCTGCCTGATGTATCGTATCTTCAACGACATTGTTATCGGGATCTGTGATGACGACTTGTACTTGATATTCGTCAATATCTGTTGGGTTTTCAAAATGATTTTCAAAATGCTCAAGGAAAATCCGCGTCCGCAGTTCTACGTGATCCGTCTCGTGTATCTGCGTAAACCGTACTTGCTCCACGCGAACTTCCGAATAGGCTTCTAAACGAATCGCGCGCCAGATTCCCATATCTGGAAGTTGCAAACCCCAATCCCAGCCAAACATCGAATGTGCTTTTCTGACATATTGATTTCCTTTCATACCACCAACTGGCACGTAATGAATTTCTTTGCCCGGTGCGGGTACGATGTGCTCCATATATTCGATGGCAGAATGGAAATCGATGCGAATCACATTATGCGCATGTAAGAGCGTCTCGCAAGGAATCTTCCATGTGCGAAACATGTTGTCGACAGATACGAGAAGTATATCATTCACATAAATGTCGGCAATAGTATCGATTCCTTCACATATCAAATCAATATGATCTTCATTTAATAAGGTTTCATCTAAATCAAAACTGCGTTCATAACTGAAGTCATTACGCAGATAATCTCTTACTTCATATTCGTTTGTGCCGACATATGGATCCACAATTGCTTCATGCTCAAGCAGACAGGAGATCACTGATCCTGGGACATTTGCGTCATATGTCTTGCCTGAAGCGATGTCTCGCATGTGCCATTTTCCATCTAAAGAAACTGTTCTCATTATTTTTCTCCGTTAACTTTTCCCTCTATTTTATTGTGTATAAAAATCTTTGATTACGTCAGCAGCAGGTTTCCCATAGACCCCATAGCCCGCATTGACAACAGGCGCTGGCTCGTATAGATACACAGTCGTCCAGTCCCAACATGCAAAACCACGAATCCAGCTACGTGCGCTACAACGTTCAAACATGACTTCATAATAATGTCGCTGTTCTTCCAAGCTCAGCTTACCCTTGTGTGTCCAATCATTTGGAATATCGGCACTACCTTCAACGCATGGACAACCACATTCTGCAAAGAAAAAGGGCTTGTCATGTTGTGCGAGTACACCCTCAATACGGTCTAAATTTTCGTCCCAATTCTTGATGGGATAGTAGCCACTCGATGAGATGACATCTACGGCGTCCCACCATTTTACTTCTGTTTCTTGGTATTTATCACAATTATACGTGAGCAAACCGTGATATACATCGCGGACATCTGCAATTAAGTCGCGCCAATACGATTCTTTGCGGTCGGTCATGACCATCTCACAACCGACAATCAGCATCTCGCAATTTGTCTTCTCTGCAACTTTAGCAAAATGCGTGATATACTCTGTGTAATTTGCAAACCAATGGGACCATTTTGGTTCGCAAGGTACATCCAAATCAAAAAAATTGATAAATCCGCGCCACGTACCATCGTTGCAATTCAGCATTGGCTTCAGCACAACTCTTAATTCAAGGCTTTGTGCATACTGAATCATCGCCGTTACTTCATCATCTGTAGGTGTGAACTTGCCTGTATAGTCAATTTCTTCCGAATGAGCAGTTTCCTGTCGTGCTTCAAATGCAAGTATGATCGTATCTATTCCTGTAGACTTTTGTAATGTACGTAAGGATTCCTTCGCCTCTTCGCCTGCAAATGTCTGATGTGGGCTGAATACCATACGCCACGTAAACCCTTTGATAAACGGCAATATTGTCATTGTTATGTTTCTCCTTAAATTTTTGAGATTTTGTCGATTCTTGCGAGTTCTTCTTTTGTGAAATCTGTATGACCGACGATACCGACATTGTCCCTGATTTGCTCAGGCTTTGAAGCTCCAATCAAGACGCTCGTCACATCGCCATCTTTGAGAATCCAAGATAGTGACATTTGCGCAAGACTTTGCCCACGTGCTTCAGCAATTTCATTCAGAGCTCGAATCTGCACAAGTCGTTCATCCGTAATTGCATTCTCGTTCAAGAAGATCCCGGACTTCTTAATTCTACTATCACTTGGTATGCCATTGAGATATCGATCTGTCAGCAGACCTTGGGCGAGTGGACTGAATGCAATCAAACCAATTCCATTCTGGCTTGCAAATTCTTTGACGCCGTCTTCTTCAATCCATCGATCAAAAATCGAATATCTCACTTGATTGATGACAAATGGACATTTTAAATCTGTCAAAATCGCTGCGGCTTTCTGCGTGTACGCTTTATTATAATTCGAGATTCCAACATAGAGCGCCTTACCCGATTTTACAATTTGATCGAGCGCGGACATTGTCTCCTCGAGTGGTGTCTCAGGATCCATGCGGTGATGATAGAAAATATCAACGTATTCTAGTCCGAGACGCTTGAGACTTTGATCAAGACTAGCTACAAGATATTTTCGGCTACCCCAGTCTCCATATGGACCAGGCCACATGTCATAGCCTGCTTTTGTGCTGATGATTAATTCATCGCGATAAGGTTTAAAATCACGATTGAAAATCTTTCCAAAATTTTCTTCTGCACTTCCTGGAATGGGACCATAATTATTTGCAAAATCAAAGTGTGTGATACCTTCATCAAATGCTGTATGGCAGAGTTCTACCATATTGTCAAAATTGTCATTTGTTCCGAAATTATGCCAAAATCCGAGCGATACACCCGGTAATTTTAGCCCACTATTGCCTGTTCTGTAATACTGCATTGTGTCATATCTATCTTCTTTTGCTTGATAACTCATATGCTCCTCCTAAATCTAATGCTCTAATTTCTTGTTACATCTAATATATTACTATATAAAAGTTTCTTTGTCATCTATATAGGTGAGGAGGAATTCACCCATTCCCGTCAGCTCATAGGTGCCTGATCCAGCAGGTAAGAAAAAACTATCGCCTTTTTTATATGCAAGTTCTTCCATGCCATTTTCAATGAGTCCGGATCCGTCCAAGACAAGGACACTCAAGAAGGATTCCTCGGTCACGACACCTGTCACACGGCGCACATATCTGCCGTCTAAGTTCAATTTGTCGACTGTAAAATATTCACAAGTTGCGATGTTGTGTGGGTGCGCGATCCTTTTATCAGTTGGTGCAAAATTCGATACCTCAAGTGCTTTATCTACATGCAGCTCGCGCGGCTTACCGTCTGGTCCCATTCTTCCAAAATCATAGACACGGTACGTGACATTGGAATTCTGCTGGATTTCAGCGATTAATGCACCCGCGCCAATCGCATGAATGGTTCCGGCTTCGATGAAAAATGCATCACCTGGTTTCACGGGCACTTTGTTTAAGATTTCAAGCAATGTATTGTCGGCAATGCGCCGATCAAATTCTTCTTTCGTCACAGCTGTTTTGACACCATAATAAATCGTGGCATCATCATCGCAATCGACGATATACCACATCTCCGTCTTGCCATATTGATGTTCGTATTTGAGCGCATAGTCATTGTCTGGATGGACTTGAACGGATAAATCTTGTTTCGCATCAATGAATTTAATGAGGATCGGAAATTCTTCGAAATGACTTGCATTTGTACCCCAGGCGGCTTTGCCTTTCGCATCCAGATAGTCGGTTAAAGTCTTGCCAGCATAACTGCCATTTGCAATTCTCGATGGACCATCTGGGTGTACGGATAATTCCCATGTTTCTGCCAAGATTTCGCCATCGAATTCTTTGCCAAATTCTGAGAGCAATCTCGTGCCGCCCCATAAGTATTCTTTTCCTTCTGGCTTCAATTTCAATATTGCCATGTGCCCCATTCCTCCATATGTTAAGATGTGTGTGATTATGATACGATGATACCAACTACATAAAATGGCCCGACATCATACTTGGAAGATTCCTTGATTCGAATCTCCAGTTCATGTGCACCGTATATGCCATGATGCAAAATCGGCTCAAGATACAGACAGTCGCCCCAATCTTCGTCAAAGTTTCCGTCCAATTTAATGGACGCGTGTACATCACCATCTATGATTGCTGTAGCAATTGGAACGGGGTGACGGACTGATTTCAGATATTGTACAGCAATGCAAGATCCCGTGACATTTACTTTCATGGAATCACCTGCGAGACTTGCAAAGAAGCCATCTTTATACAAATCCAACAGACCATCTTTTTTTCTCGTATCAATCGTAAAGCCATCATACGTTGCATCGATATTGTCTCTCTGATACAGGATACTTTCTTCATAACAATTATCCGTTAAAGCGGTCAATGGAAATGCGATTAAATCATCACGCACAGGTTCTTCTAATACTTGCGTAAAAAAAGTTGTCAGAATTTTTGCAAGCAATTCATGTCCAAAATCATTCGGATGCAGACCGTCTGATGTGATATCGGCCTCTTCATAGATTCCTTCTGCGATGAGTGGATAGATGCCTTGCTTTGCACTGATACAAGGAATGTCATAATATGCGCCAAGCTGATTGTGTACCTTTTCAGCACTATATCCATCGCAATAGTAGATATTATTTAGGATTACAGTTGGTACGTTTTCATTTGATTTTATGATTTTGCGAAGTAATCCTTCGAATGTCTCTTGACAAAACGGTGTGTCCTTATCGTTTACTGTAAAATCGACAAAGACGATATCAGGATTGTAAATGAGCAAATCCTTCTCTACACGAGCGACACCATAATGGGAACTCGTACCGCCAATGCCAGCATTTACATGCGTGATTGTGGCTTTTGGGAATTGCTGCCTCCACCATGCGACGACACGGTTTACATATTGAAATTCTTCTTTTGTCGCAAGGCTTCCCTGCGTAATCGAACCACCGATAAAGCCAAGGAGGATATCGTCACCATTCTTTGCACGATCAAACAGACGCTGCAACTTATTCCAATTGCCCCTGATTGCAAGCCCATCTTTTATTTGATTCTTTTTTTGTGAATTGCTCTGCACACCATCACCTCTGTAGTAATTTCAAATTTTTCTCAATCAACGCGCTACGTTGCTGCACACAGAGGTTGGAATGTAGCGGATCCGCTGGTGTATTAAAGGTATAATCAACCAATTTATCCAACGTCGTCGTCGCGACATGCATTCTTGTATCGGAGGATGCATAATAGATATAGACAGTACCATCTTCAGCTACAATTGCACCATTTGTAAATGCGACATTCGATACATCGCCAACGCGCTCAATGCCAAGTGGCCCAATCAATAATCCAGATGGCTCTGCAATTACTTTTTCTGGGTGCTGTAAATCCGTTGCAAATGCATAGATTACATAGCGAAGTCCTGCCGCTGTATTTCGCACGCCGTGGGCGATATGAATCCAGCCTTTTTCAGTCTTGATAGGCACGGCGCCTGCGCCATTTTTTGCTTCCGTAATCGTATGATATTTGCGCTGGCTTGTGATGATTTCTTCCTCTACTACGGCATGCTCAATGCTGTCGCTTAATCCAAATCCAATGCCGCCGCCACTTCCGGTGTCGATGAAATCATCCATCGGACGCGTATAGAAAGCATATTTGCCATTGATAAATTCAGGGTGAAGTACAACATTGCGCTGCTGCGGGGAATTGAGTGTGACCAAATTATCAAGCCTCTCCCAAGTCTTTAAATCTTTGGTTCTGACGATTCCCGCTGCTGCGACCGCCGCTGCCAAATCATTGACAGAATCATCGTGACTTTCCGAGCAAAATACACCATAGATATAACCATCTTCGTGCTTTGTCAGGCGCATATCGTATACATTTGTCTCGCCAGGGTATTTGTCTTCCATCTGTACTGGATAGTCCCAAAATTCAAATCCATCAATGCCTGTATCGCTCTGCGCAACAGCAAAGAAAGATTTACGGTCAGCACCTTCGACGCGCACAACTAGATAAAACTTACCGTCCAACTCAATCGCGCCCGAATTCATCGTTGCGTTGACACCAAGCCGCTCCATAAAATATGGATTTGTTTCTACATCTAAATCGTACTTCCAAAATACAGGAGCATGATTTCTCGTCAATACAGGATCTTCATAGCGGTCAAAGATACCATTGTAAAAGTCACTCTTTCTGTTTTTTCTCGCAATGAGTTTTTCATATTTTTCTTGCTCAACATAATATTGTTTATGAAGCATGTTCAATCCTCCTAATCATTTCAATACACATTCTTCCATTGTGGTATGGACCCTTCCATGGATCCGTAACGGGGTGGGTCTTAATTGGGACTCCATCTGAATCAAGCGCCCAGAACCATTCGCCGTCTGCTCTCGCATCGACAACATTGGCAAGGATATAATTCCAAATCTGTTCTGACGCCTGCTCATACTCTTTTCTATCTGGGTATTTTTCATAGGCGTTCATAAAGCCAATCACGGATTCTGCCTGAACCCACCAGATTACAGTCTCATCATCTACACCTTTTTCACATTCATTTAGTAGATACTCGCCTGTAAAGGCACGCTCTAAAACTTTATCCGCTAAATCGTCTGTAATCACGTGAATCTTCTTTGTGAGTTCCGCATCTCCAAGCACTTCTAAGCCGCGGTCAATGAGCCACGTTGCCTCGATATCATGTCCATAAGAATGCAGGTCTAAAATGGAGTTCCACTTTTCATCGAAGAAAACTTCTTGACGTCGCAGTGCTGGATTGTAGACTTTGTCACTGATTAATTCAAAAATGTCATACAAACTGTTTCTCGCCGCAGGATTCTGAGTCACACGATAAAATTCTGTATAGGCTTCAAATACATGAAGCAATGTATTCATCGTCTTCTGTGCTTCTACGCCATTTTCCGATAATTCTTTGTTATCTTTCAAGACAAATTCTCTTGTGAATCCTTCTTGATAGCCATATTCATCGCGACCAATCTCTTCGATAATCTGATAGACTTTTTCTGCGAGTTCAAGCGCTTCGATATTGTGAGATGCTGCATAGTAAGAGCTTAAACTATAGAGTGCAAATGCATGCGCATAGATATGTTTCGTATCGTCAGCGGGTGAACCGTCATCATTCACTGTCCAATAAACGCCACCATATTCTTTGTCCCAAAACGCATCTCGTAGAAAGGCAAATGCATGGTCAGCGTATGTCAATAATTCTGCTTTTTCTTCCAATAGGTATGTATTTGAATAAAACCATAGGATTCGGCTGTTCAAAATCGACCCTTTTACAGCCTCCTTGTCTACGTTCAAATCATAACCTACATACCCATAGAATCCACCATTTGCCTCGTCCTTTAGACGGTTCCAATATGGGATAATCTTCTCATCTAACTGAAGTCTAAAATCTTCTGTCTTCATGCTACACCCCTTGTCACTCACGATTCATACTCTGTACCAATCTACCTAATTCCGATCTCTGTATCCGCCTCTGTTACAACGCTGTGCGTCTTGATATAATCCACGATTTCATTGACATAGGCATAGGCAAGCCCCACATAGGTATCAGCCGCGCCATAGTAAATCGCCATACGATTCGTCGCTTTATCAACGATGGTTGCACATGGAAATGTCACATTTGGTACAAATCCACGTTCCTCATACCACTCTTCTGGCGTCAGCAGAAATTCTGTACAGCGATACTTCACAATGGACGGATTATCGATGTCTAAAATTGCGCCGCCAACGCTGTATACAAAGCCGTTACAGGTACCGCTCACGCCGTGATAAATCAATAGCCACCCTTCGCTTGTCTCGATTGGTGTTGCACCTCCGCCGATTTTCACGGATTCCCACCATTCGCTGCCTTTGCCCATTACATGGCGATGCTTGCCCCAGTAAGTCATGTCAGGGCTTTCAGATATGAAAATGTCACCAAATGGCGTATGACCGCTATCGCTTGGCCTTGATAGCATTGCAAAATTGCCATTAATCTTGCGTGGGAATAAGACTGCATTTCTATTAAATGGTATAAATGGATTTTCTATCCTTACAAATTTCTTAAAATCTGTTGTCTTTGCAATCCCAATCGATGCACCATAGAAATCCTGACACCATACGATATAGTAGACACCTTCCACTTCAACGAGTCGTGGATCATAGGCGTAGACAGGCATAAATGGATTGCCCTCTTCGTCTTCAAATGGAATCTTCTCTTCGTCAAAGGTCCAATGTATCGCATCATCGCTGTAGCCTAGATAGATATGCGGGATACCATTTTTCTGCTCACCGCGAAAGACGCCGATGAATTTGTCGTTGTAAGGGAGCACCGCACTGTTGAAGATACGCGCAACACCTGGTGATGGATTTCTACCGATAATCGGATTTTCTGTATGACGCCATACGGGGGCATCTGCAAGATTTGCGGGCTTTTCTTGCCACGGGATATTTGGAACTTCTGGTGCTACAATGTTCAAGCTGCTCATGTGCAATTCTCCTTTTATAATAATATTGTGACACATCTATATAAACGACCCGTTACTGCCAGATGGCTTCGCCGAAGCTGTTTAGGTATGTGACCAATTCGTCTGCCATTTGCCTCGCCTCTGGAATCCTGATATGCCCCGGCGTACCTGCGCCGTTGTCTGTATATAGAAAATGTACAATCTTTTCATCTTGTAATTCATTTGCCAATTCTAGTCGAACCTCTTCGATTGCGTCATCCCATGCCTCATCGTGATTTAGGATTGTCGTTGTAAGAACAATCAACGCATCTGGGTGCTTTTCACGAATCTGACGAATCCACGTCTTATAATGCCTGCGCCACTGATCCGCATGCGCGCCGCGATAATCGTCCTTCATAAAATCATAGGGGTTGCTATCGTTTTGACCAATGGCGACAATAACCACATGGGGCGTATAATTTGAGAAGTCCCAATAAACGGACTCACCAAACTCTGGGTGATACTCTATTTTGTCCCAAGTATCTTCAATACCGATAAAGTCTGGATCGCAGAACCAACCCGTCCCCGTCATGAGCGGTATACCGCCCTGCGCGATACTATGCAGTTGGGCATTCAATGCTCGTGCTGCAATTGCGCCATACGAATACCAGCTATTGGAATACTCACCATTGTGCTCGGGATCCTCTTGATTGACATAATCTACCGCTTCTGAAACTTCACCAGCGGATACGGAATCGCCATAAATCTCTATCTTGCGATGAGGCAATGCAGAATCTGGTGCATATAATTTTGAATCTGCATCGCCGATTAATCCTAAAAATGTAAACTGATGGCAGGAATCCATACGTTTGAATATCGTGACATCGTGAATGCCTTCAGATAGATTTTGGGCCAATACCAAAACAATCTCTTTCTCATGCACATCAATTCGAATCTTCGTCTGCGCACCATCGATAATCAACCCTAGATAACTGTCCCAATAAGAATGCTGATTCAAGAGTTTCATCTTCAGATTATGCCCACTGTACCGAAATCTGATTTGGCTATATGGATAGACAAGAATTGGCTTTGTAGCATCTAAGAAATCAATGCGTCCCATATATTGAAGCTCTGGCGCATTCGGTTTATAAAGTTTTTCGTTCATTTTCATCTCCATCTAACCCTTTACAGCACCTGCGGCAAGTCCACCGTAAATCTGTTTCTGACACAAGATGAAGATAATCAAAGCTGGAATCATCGTGATGATTACGCCCGCGCAGATGTAATTGTACTGATTGCCGAGCGGTCCTGTGAATGTATAAAGTGACGTCGATACGACGATATAGCGCATCTTATCCTGTAGATATAGATTGGCCATATAGTATTCGTTGTAAGTTGACACCCCTTTCAGAATCATGACCGTGACCATCGCAGGCTGCAACAAGGGCAATAATATCTTGAAGAATACACCAAAGTACGAGCAGCCATCCATGATTCCAGATTCATCGAGTTCCTTCGGAATATTGGAGAAGAACTGTATGAAAATGGTCACGGAAATGATATCCGTACCCGTCATCAAGATGACATAGCCAGCAATGGAGTTAATCAAGCCCAAGCTAAACATAATCTGATAGACGGAGACTTGCATTGCGATACCAGGGAGCAGTGCCGCAAAGAGGAATAAGTTTTTAATGACGCCACGTCCCCTGAAGACAAAACGATTCAAGACATAAGCGAGGGATGCACCGAAGAATATCGAACAAATCAACACAAAGACCAATACAATGACTGAATTTCTAAATGCCAATCCCATATTTGCAAGATTCCAAGTCTCAACAAAATTGCCTAGACTTAGTACTTTTGGAAGGCTCATGACGTTTGTCGTCTGATATTCTGCCTTGCTTTTTACTGCCGTGATAACGCAACTTACCAATGGGAGCAACGAGATAAATGCCATCAACAACAAAGTTACATATTTTGCTACGACCAACAATACTCTTCTGATTTTGTACCATGCCATCATGATGCCACCTTCTTTCCTTTCACCTTTTTCCGCTTCGTCAGCGAGACGCCGTCCTCGTCATCTGGGAAGAATTTCTTCATGACGACTTGCTGGAAGATTGTAACGATAAAGATGATAATCATCAGGACAATCGCCATTGCCGATGCGAGTCCAACCTTTGAATGTTGATGTGCAATTCGATCCATGATGACGAAATACGTACCAGTTCCAAATTGTCCATTGGTGATGACAAACGGTGGTTCGAAAGCGGATAGCGAACCTGAAATAGATAGAATCAAGTTCAGCACGATGACTTGCTTGATACTTGGTAGCATGATGAACCTGAATTTGTGCCATGAATTTGCACCATCAATATCCGCAGCCTCATATAGCGTAGCGTCCACAGACATCATAGCTCCTAGGAATAGCACCATGTTCTGCCCCATGTATTTCCAAAACGAGGTAAATACCAACGAGAAGTTGTTGATGCTTGTATCTTTGAGCCAATAGGGCAGACCATTTTCATCAAATCCAATCCATGAGAGCACGGTATCGAGTACAAAACCTCTCGTATAGAAGAATTTGAAAAGGAATCCGATGGCAATACCTGAAATCAAATAAGGGAAGAATAGTACACCTTTGAAGACGCCACCTGCCGTCGTCTTAAAGCACAGGATAGATGCAAAGTATAGTGCAATCGCAAGCTGAATAAAGGCACCTATGATGTAGTAGCCGGACAATGCCAAGGCCTTAAAACAATCATCTCTCGTAAATACTGTCAAGTAATTTTGAATACCAATAAATTTACGTGGACCGATATATTTCATATCATAGAAACTAAATTTGAACATTTGCAAAAATGGAACATACGTAAACATAATGAGCAAAAAAATTGGCAGTGCGATAAATGCCGCAATTACAACTCTTTGCTGTATCTCTTTACTCCGAAACCATTCCCGAAAGGTTCGGTTTTCTGACGGCAATACTTCCGCATTTCCTGAAACTTTCATTGACATTTCTCCTTATCAACTACCTTTAAAGTTAAAGAAAGGGGCTAGCGCAAATGAATGCGTAGCCCCTCTACCAATCTATGCACCCTGGCTTTCCTGAGCTAAGGACCACTTTTCGTTCCACTCAGTTACAATTTCATCAAGCGTTGGAGTGCCTGCAATGGCAGCCTCTACGATGATGCTTACGTGATAATTGTCACTGTTCAAGCCAACTTCTGATTCAGTATTGATATTAGAGAATAGGTCTTCTTCACCTTCTGGTGCTGGTGTATCAATGACGAGTTCAACGCCATCAAATGCTTTTAGTACTTCTGGATATTCTGCATCGATTGTAATTGGCACACCACCTTGGTCAAATGCGAAGTTTGATTCATCTGTGAACCATTTCACAAAGAGCAATGCTGCTGTCTGATCATCTGCGCTTGAGTTCTTGTTGATACCAAAGTCATAATCAGGACCTGCAGATGCATACTGTTTTCCATCTACTGTAATTGGGAAAGGCATATATGCAATATCATCTGCATTTGGGCCAGCGTCTTGCATCTGTACAACAGACCAAGAACCGAGTACCATCGAACCAATTTCACCATTGTTAATCATGATTTTAGAATTTTCCCAGTCTGTTGTCGTTGGGTCATCTTCTGTCAAGTCTTGTGCTACTGCTTGATAAAGTACGTTGTAAACTGCATAAGGTCCCGTGTTTTTACCATTGTCAGTAAATGGATTCGATCCATGAACGAGCTCGCCATTCATGAAATCAGCATCACCTGTTGAGGAACCGCCAATGTATGCATCCCATGCACCCATCGTCCAGTTTGCTGCAAAGTTGGTATAGAGCGGAATCGCATCGGTCTTGTCTTTGATTGCTTTCAGTGCTGCGAGATACTCCTCAGGTGTCTTCGGAACATCTGTTACACCAGCCTGCTCGAATACTTTCTTATTGTATACAACACCTTGCGCATTGCCTACAGATGGAATACCATATACTTCACCTTTATAAGAGAAGTTTTCTAGCATGATATAGTTCTTTTCGATTTCAGCTTTTGGACCAAAGCTTGAGAAATAGTTTGTAAGCTCTGTCTTTGGCACTGTTGTAGGGATCATACAAAGGTCTCCCCAGTCACCAGTCGTCAGACGTGTTGTCATGGATTCTGCATAGTCCGTGATACCTTCTACAGAAATCTTAATGTTTGGATAAAGTTTATTGAATTCTGAAATGTAATCTTTATATACGTTGTCTACTAAATCTGTTCTGTGAGATACCCATTTAACGTCTGCTTTTAAGTCTGTGAAATCTTCACCAATCTTTACAGTATCAAATGTTGTCTCTGGCTTCGCATCTCCGCCACCGCTACCTTTTTTGTCTGATGAGCCACAAGCCGCAAAGCTGAAGACCATCATCGCACACAACCCAAGTGCCAACAATCGCTTTTTCATTTCTTTCTCCTCCATTTTAATTTAGTGATATTGCACATTTATTAAGTTAATTAATACTTTTATTAAGCGCTGTATTAACTAAAACGAACTATATCATATTAAGTAACCTGTGGCAACACTTTTCTTAAAATTTTCTTAATTTTTTTGTTATTTTGCCAACTCTATATACTTACAATCCTAATTCTTGCTTATTTGAGTCCTATTACCATCTTTTTTTGTGATTTTTCACATAAAAAACGGTCCAAAATGCAATATTTATTAACTTAATTTTTATGTAATTATTTTCTAATTAAAAAAAATAGGAAGCATTTGAGAATATCCTCATGCTTCCTATCATAATTCCTAAATCATTACGTCACCGCAATGAGACTTTCTCTCATTACAAGATCGCCCGAGATGACAATTTTAGTTGGCGAACTGTTTTTATCAATCATCTCATCTGTACAAATTCGTATAATCCATCGTATCATTTCATTGATATTTACATTGAACGTTGTCAGCGATGGCGTCAGAAATGTAGCAATCTCTAAATTATCAAAACTACAAATCGATACTTCCTCGGGAACTTTGATTGATGACTCAGATAGTCTTCGCATAATCCCGAGCGCAAGCATATCCGAGGCGGCAATGATTAACGTCGGTAATTGATCCTTTTCTTTCAGAAACTTATCAGTTAAATCATATCCATCTTGTGCATACCAGTCTTGTCCAATATATGGCATTGCGGGTAGTTGTTTTTCTTTCATCCAATCAAGATATGCTTTTTCTCGGTCTCCTGGTCCATCCGGAATAAAGCGATTGTTGATATCTAAGCGACCATTTCTACCTGCAATAAATGCGATTTCCCGATGTCCCATATCATAGACCATATCGAGTACCTTCAACATTTCTTTGTAAAAGTTTACAGATACAGATGAATATTTTTCGGAACAGAAGAAATCATCGACAATAATTATATTTTTATTCAGTGAATAGAGTCGCTCATGAATCGATGGATGGATATAACCGATCACGATGACACTACTCAGTTGTGTAATCCGATGCCAATAGGATTCAAGGTATGGTAGATGTATCATGAAATCAATATAGTAATCATTGCTCTTCGATGCCTTCGCAAGTTTTTCTCTTATTTGCCGATAATACGGATCATTTACTTCTGCCTCTCTTGACGTGGACGAAATAATGCCAATCGATTTTGTATTTCTATTATTTTTATATTTTCTGGGAATATAGTTCAGCTCATTGCAGATTCTGTAGATTTTATCTTTTGTTTCCTCACTTACTGAAAACTTTGGATCTCTATTTAATACGCGCGAAACGGTACTCGGAGATACTTCCGCACGTTTTGCGATTTCGCGAATGTTTACCATATTTATTTCTCTTCATCTCTTCTATCAGCAATATCCTATCTAAATATAATAACACATAACAAACAGTTTATTTGTACTATTTTGCTGCATTTGCAAAAATAAGTGTTGACAATTCGTTTTTACAGTATATAATAGTCTTGCAGTAAACATTAGGCAACATTGATAGGCAACATTAATGAATTATGAGGTGAA
>JAISJM010000038.1 GCA_031261525.1 Eubacteriales Family XIII. Incertae Sedis bacterium | reverse complement strand
GGAACCCTCGGCGAGGGTTCGAATCCCTTTTTGGGCAATAAAAAACTGCAAGTCGCCATTCCAGCATCTCACAGTTTTGAATTGTGGCGGAGAGAGAGGGATTCGAACCCTCGATGCGTTTCCACATACCCGCTTTCCAGGCGAGCGCCATAAGCCGAACTAGGCGACCTCTCCAAATTTATCAATATTTAATATGTTCTCACGAAATAATATGATAACATGTAATTGTGACATTTTCAAGTGAAGATTCACACTTAATCACAAACAAGTAAAATCGTACGTAAAATACCCTAAAACAGTGGAGGCTTAATGAACCGAAATTTATCCCAGCAGCAGCAAATCGAGCGGAGTCTCCGCACAACTTACAATAAGACAATATGGAAGAAATTCATCACAGCGATTCAGCGTTATGAGTTGATTGCCGAGGGTGACAACATCTGCGTATGCGTGTCGGGCGGCAAGGATTCCATGCTGACGGCAAAACTCATGCAGGAATTGCACAAACACAGTGACTTCCCGTTTGAGCTACATTTTCTCGTTATGGATCCTGGATATAATGAAGCGAACCGTAAAACAATTGAACAAAATTTGGAGATTTTAGGTATTCCTGCCATCATACGTGACTCCAAAATCTATGATTCTGTCGCAACGATGGATGGCTCGCCTTGCTATATGTGCGCACGTATGCGGCGCGGGCATCTGTATACATTTGCACAAGAACTTGGCTGCAATAAGATTGCCCTCGGGCATCACATGAACGATGTGATTGAGACGGCACTCATGAGCATGTTTTACAGCAGCGAAATCGGCACGATGATGCCAAAACTGCCAAGTACAAATTTCCCGCAAATGTCGCTCATACGGCCGCTGTACTGTGTATCCGAGCAAGCAATCCTAGATTGGAAAGAGTCAAATAACCTTGAGTTTATTCGGTGTGCGTGCAGATTCACGGAAAGCTGTATCATCGAGCCAGCGGAAAATGGTATCGACGAGAGCACGGGTTCCAAACGTGCGGATATGAAATTATTAATCGCCGCCATGAAGAAAGCCAATCCAAATATTGAGAAAAGTATCTTCGCCTCGCTTCATAATGCGAACTTGAATACCTTGTTGGGGTATAAGCTCGGTAGCCAGAAACATGAATTTGCGCAACTTTATGATGAGATAAATGGCGAAAAAGGGTAAAATTCTCATCTTAGTAAAAAAGTTAATGTAAAGTTTGCTTGACATTAGTTTAGTGTTTGTTTATACTATTTGTAAAGCTAACTTGACACTTGACAAATTTCAAATCTTTGTTTATGCGAATTCGCAAAGTTTGCTTGATAAATTCCTATAAACAAGTACATGTATATTAGTACTCGTATTAGATAAATAAGGGAATTGCATCATTCATAAATTGCAACGATATGGAGGTATTAATCATATAAAATATTAGAAAATAGCCATTGCCGTACATCGAAATATGGCATACGCACCAACGTAAGCAATTGAGCGAGAGGTAATACGAACCCATAATTAAATCAGTTTAATTATGATCCATCGTGTGGCAACAAGTCTTACCGCGAAAAACTCGCACGATTCACATATATTAGGAAGTAAATCGGTGAAAATGTCGACTTTTTCGCGGTTCATCCTATGAGCAACATCACGATAGACACAGCGAACAGGAAATCCAGCAATGATTTTAATTGCAAATTAATATAAGAACGTCAATAAATCTATGATTTTCGTACAACATCTCATTGCTTTTATCGAATTATTTTTATAACATACAATTTTATAGCATACAAATTGAATTGAATGGCAGACACAATCATCGCTGATCTTGGCGATGACACACAGACAGCAATCATACAAATTGAATCGAATGGTAGACACAATGCCCGATAGAAGGAGAAACGACATGAATCACAACAATAACAATAGACCACCACAGCCATCACAGCCATCACAGCCATCACAGCCACCACAGCCACCACGCGGACCCAATTATAGCAATATCCACAATTATGGTAAAATCATGCCAACTTATAAGCAACAATTGCGCAGAAATATCATGAAGATTTCCATCGCGCTCGTCGCATTTTATGTAGCAAACATCGTATTTGCAGGAATTATTGAAGTTGTTTTCCTAATCTCTGGAATAGATTTTGCTCAGATTACAATGGATGCGGCGGAATCTGGTGCTGTAAACTATGATCGCATTTACAGTAGCGTCATGGAAAGTATGCAGCATATAGACACCAGTTTCGCAGGTATTGCGAGTATCGTTGGCATCATCGCGGGAGCCATTGTATTGTTTCTAGTGATTCGTGGCAGCCTGAGTCTAAAAGGTATTTTTAATAGCAATGGGAAAATGGATTTTGCGACATTTGCAAAACTGTTGGTGTGTATCATGGGCATGCAGATTGTCATGAGCGCCCTATTATGGATATTCACACCACTTTTGGATAAGCTCGGTGCCTCGTTGACGGACATGATGGAACAGAGCACGTCCCTCCTCATGAATCCCGCAGGAATCCTCTATATTGCAATCATCGGACCCATCTTCGAGGAATTGATTTTCCGCGGTGCAATCATGCGCTCCCTTGAAAAATACGGCGCAAATTTCGCAATCGTCCTATCATCGCTGCTCTTCGGCGTGTATCACCTCATCATTTTCCAAGTCGTATTTGCATTCTTTGTCGGTCTGATGTTGGCATATGCAGCTGGTAGATTCTCCATAAAATGGTCAATATTACTGCATATTTTGAGCAATAGCATTGCATGCGTATCTATGATTAATGACCAAGCGGCAGCCGTTGTCAACATCATCTTCTGCGTCGCATTTCTAGCATCTATCACGATTGTCATTACAAATCGAGGATTAATTGCCGCGCAGCGTAGTGCGGGATTCCCCGCGAGTATTGCTTCCATTGAAGGCGCTAGTGACACTAGCAGCACCAGTTCACGCATGGGCTCTGACAATCATGAAACAAGAACTCTAGAATCGCAAATGCCATCAAATTCTGATATCACCGAGCCGCATCCATTCAAGATCACGTTTACGTCACCATTTTTGATTGGTGTGCTTGTGTTGGCATTGGCGATTGGACTTTGGACAATGTGGCTGTAGAAGACGAAATATCATCATATCTTGTAATCCCAACTTGTCGCTTTGTATCGTAAGTTACATACCGCATTCTAAAGGTGATTGAGGATTATATCATTTTATATGCTTGTATATGATTTTTCTGCCCATATCATATAAATATATCATAATATTTGCCAGCACAGCTTGTAATTTGTCAGCGTCATGGACTGAGTTCCATAAATGAAATTGTATCGAGACTCTGTGCCAAGTTGAGTGAGCTAGGTCCGAGAAGAGCCGAACTCATCTCGAAAGGTTTGATTTTTTCGCAAAAACATGGATATGTTTCATTTACAGTTCCACATATGGCTGATTTTATTATACGGCAGGGCGAGGACTGGTGATGGGATAGCCTAGATAACTTTCTATAACCTCACGTATCACAACAGCGGAAGATAAATGATAATGATTCGAGTGGTGGATTTGTGCGACAAGACAAGTTTGCTAAAAAACACAACAATTTCGCTCGAGATGTATGGTTCGTATCATTTTAGAGGGTGTTTTCGACCCAAATATGATACGAACCATACATCTCGAGCGATAATGTGAGGAATTTTGGTGGGAAAGATTTGATGTTGTGGATAGGTGTTTAATAAAAAAAGCGGAGTATCTCCTGATGGAGATACTCCGCTTTTATATTACAAGAATCGTTTATTGTGGATTCACAGCACCATTAGTAAATACCCAAGTATCTTCTTTACCTTCATATGTAAAACCAATAATTCTTGATTTATTATTTATGGTAATTGCAGTTACAGAAGCACCATTAATTCCAGATTGATCTTTGAATTCGTCTGCTGGAGTAACTCCAGATGGAGCAGGAATATTAGAAACGGTGCCATATTCTTCTGAATCTGCCGACGCCGGAATCTTAACACCATCACCAACATAGTCTGCAACTTGTGCCTGCAAAACAGTCTGCACAGTCTTCACGGCTGTCTTATCAGCACGAACCTTTGACTTATTAATATACTGCGTAACAGACGGTACAGCAATAGCAATCAAAATAGCCAGTATAACCAACACGACAATAACTTCAACAAGCGTAAAGCCCTTCTTATCCTTTAGACCCTTCTTAATGTCCATCTGTCTTTTCAAAATTGCGTTCATGTTTTTTCTCCTTTATTAATTTAATAAG
>JAISJM010000003.1 GCA_031261525.1 Eubacteriales Family XIII. Incertae Sedis bacterium | reverse complement strand
AGAGAACAAAATCCATTTGGCTCGTCAGGTGCATCCGAAGCCTTCCAGTCAAGTGGACATATGGCAGTCATCAATGCCATCAACAACGCATGCGGTGTAAGAATCCACGAACTTCCTGCAACGCCTGACAAGATCAAAGCGGGTCTCGATGCAATTGCAAATGGTAAGAAACCTTATACACCAGAACCATATGATTTAGGCGGAGATTTTTATGAAACGATAGACGACGTGAAGAACAATCCAGTGTAATATCGTCTGTCATTACCGCGAAAATAGATCAATAAAAATGGGCAAAAACATCATCTTTTTTGATATTTTAGCCCATTTTTCATTGTATTATAAGAAATTAAAATGCCGCATCCGCATCGCTATTTGCCTCAGGCAACGGCTCTGGACGCACAAATGTAGTACTCGGCGAATAAAATTTCTTTTCATTTGCGGATTTTAGTATACACTCCATCACATCAAGACTGTGAAGCGCCATATCGCCACTCGCGCGAGAAGGTTTCCCTTTGTTTATTGAAGTTGCCATGTCAACAAGACCAATCCCCCTCGAGTTTACAGGGAAAGGATGCTTCACTTGAGCCACATCCCACTCCGTTTCAAGAAGTTTATCTTCTCTTGGTAACCCCTGCCAACGTGTGGTGGATTCTGTTCGAATAAGGAGGTCTCCACCAAACAGATTTGGTCCATCCAAAGGATCTATATCCGCATACAGAGCCGTTCCTTTTTCGCCATAAAACTCCATGCGAGGAAGCTGCGAATCCCAGATGTCAAAACTGGTTATGAGTGTTGCCTCCACACCGTTCACAAACTCCAATAAAGCCGTAATATGCGTATCCGTATTCACCTCAATCGTCTGTCCTTTTCGTGGCTCAGACTCTATGGTTCTCACTGGAAATGTAGTCTTAGCGAGCGCACAGACAGTTTTTACTGGTCCGAGAACGCTTAGCAGTGCCGTCATATAGTAGGGTCCGATATCGAGCAAAGGACCAGCACCTGGTTGATAGAAGAAGTCTGGGCTTGGATGATGCCACTCATGTCCATGACTTACAACAAAGGCGGAGGCAGCCGTTATCTTCCCTAGCGTGCCATCGTCGATGATGCGTCTGAGTGTCTGCCCCCTACTTCCAAGGAACGTATCTGGTGCGCACCCAACATAAAGAGCTTTTTCTTTTGCAAGATCCATGATCTCTTTTCCCTCTGCAAATGTTGCAGCCAAAGGCTTCTCTGTATATACGTGTTTTCCAGCTTTGAGCGCTTCAAGATTGTAATATGCGTGAGCTTCTGGAGTTGTGAGATTTAGAACGATATCGATGTCAGGGTCTTTTATAAGCTCATCCCCTGAGGCATATGCCTTTTCAATTCCAAACTCCGTAGCTCTTTTTTGCGCTTTTTCAATGCCTCGTGATGCTACAGCTATGACTTTTACAATATCAGTGTACTTTTTCAAGTTTTCTAAATATATCTGACTGATATCACCAATCCCAATCACACCAATGTTAAAAATCTTGCTCATAATAGCTCCCTTCCTGAATTATATTAATCTTTTGAATTATGACATTTCAAGCATATTGTACATGCATAATGAAATAAATGTATACACAGAGTTGCTACTTTTTCAAGAAGTCTACCGCTACGCCGATATGAAACAAAACAGGCTAAAACATTCGAGTAGTCAATGCTCTAGCCTGCTTATTATAAAACTTTGATTTATATTTTTTGAATTTCCTCAATGTAAAGTCCCGTATATTTCTGAATAAGCGTTATATCCATTTTATCTTCTTTCATGGCTCGAGATCAAGTTCAAGGGCAGCAATCAACGGAATGCTATTTACCCGTCCGAGCTTCTTGGATTACAAGGACGATGTATTGCCTAAAACTGTTTGTTAAAAAGGTGTCAACTAATATTGACAATTTCAATCACTAAATATGAGAATCTTTGTAATAATAGTCAGCGACACCTAGGAACGCTCTCTTCATATCATTCTTGATATTTCTAGCAAAAATTCGCCCATATATGGAAGAGCAAAACGTAACTTTCCATAGCCGACTTCTTCAATTAATCCAGAGTCTAACAAGCGTCTACGGTAACTTGAGGCATAATTTTTTGCAACCCCCATTTTTACTACAATATCGCTAAAGCTTACTATGTTTTCACCATTATTCATAGCATTTAAAAATCGTTTATCACCATCAGATAAGCCATAGAATATAAGCTCATGTACATTTCTAAATAATTCGATTTTTGATTGTAATATCGTCCGTTGTAAATCTCTATGTCTATCTTTATAAAGATAGTATCCAACAAGCTGTATCAGATACGGATATCCATAGGATGCTTCCGCCGCCTCATGTGCTAAAACTTCATTTTGAAAAATTACATTGTAATCATATGCAACAAGTCTTATGTCGATATTTTTCAGGTATACTCTATATGCGCTTCTAAAAAATGTTAAAACCTTATCGTTTAAAATATCAAAAACAGAATCTGGTGTTCCTGCCATAAGGATTGCAACATCAAATCCATCTCTTACTAAGTGCTGATATGTTGCAATAAATTCTCGCATCTCATGTGATTTATTATGAACCTCATCCAGAATAAATACGATTTGTTTATTTTTATTTTCCTCTGCAATGTCTGTAATTATAGATTTAAAACCAGGTATATGCGTAGCATTTTGAGGCGTTATGCCTACACCAAAACTAAGAGCTGAAAGAGACGTGAGATAAGGAATTTTTTTAAGAATATTCTTTGCGCTCTGTTTAATAGCTTGATCAATAATATCAGTAAGAAAGCCATCAAAAATAGTCGTATCTATTACGATTCGATTCTTATCTACGATAAGACTTTTCACGTCTGATAGAATAGCCGTCTTACCACTTCCTCTTACACCAGCAATAATTGTGGCTCTATTCATGCTATTGATATCATCCAACCCTGACACAAATTCGTTTACAACATTGTCTCTGCCTAAAAACACATCTGGAGTTCTGCCAAACTGTGGATTGAAGGGATTATTGATTTTTATATTTTGTGTTTTCATATCTTCTAATGCTCCCATTATATTTTTTAGATGTTATTAGATGTTTTAGACCTTTTTTGACTTCATATATAGTTTAGACCTTTTTTGATGTTAAGGCAAGCGTATATCATGCTTATGGCAATTTTACCATCGAAAAATGTGTTACGCTCACACCTTTTTCGATGGTAAAAGGTGTGAATGCAACACATTTTTCGCATCAGAATCCTTAGAATCCACTGAACCTAAATCAACCGCTTAATCCCACTCTTCCCCTGTCGCGCTTTCACATCTAGATATACCACAAAGATAATCACAACGCCAACAACGACATTTTGGACTGCAACGGGCACGCCAATGCGGACGAGACCATTTTGAAGCACGCACCAAAGTGAAGCGCCGACGGCAGTGCCAATCAATAGACCTCGACCGCCGAGCGTTGTGATACCGCCAATTACTGCGGCGGCGATGGCGTAAATTTCATAATTATTGCCGATGTCCATCTCGCCATAACCGAGTTCTGCCGTAAGAATCAAGCCTGCAAAACCACTGCAGACCGCGCAGATGACATAGGATATATCGATTGTTGAATCAATCTTTACGCCGAGAACACGCATTGCTACGGGATTGCGTCCTACTGCATGCACATAGCGGCCTGTGCGCGTCTTCGATAAGAGGATGAGCATAATCACCCAGATGATTACAGCAATCCATACGGAATTGTTGATGCTGAGAAATTTGCCATAGAAAAATAGATTTCGAAAACCGCGCGCAGCATGACCAACAAAGGCAGTATCTACATTCTTTGCAACGAGTTGGGTGATGCCTTCACCAAGAATCAGCGTTGCAATTGTCGCGATATAAGATGGAATCCGCATACGTCCAACGAGGATTCCGTTGAGCAATCCAAAGGCACCGCAGGAGAATAAGGTTATGAGAATTGCAAAATAATATGGCATGCCATGCGTCATTAAAGTTGCTGACATCATACTGCTGATACCGACAGTCGTGCCAATTGAGAGATCGATGTGTCCCGAAATCAGGACAATGCTCTGCCCAATTCCGACAAGCAAAATCGGCGCGATCGAATTGAGAATATTGCTGACGTTGTAATATCCGCCAAAGAGTGGGTCACGCACAGAAAAGACAAAGATGAGCACAATAAGGACGACCGATGCAATCAAACTTCGCATCACGCCCTTTGTCCTGATCAGCCGATGAATATACTCCGTTAATTTATGATATCCCATGCGTCTCCTTCATTATTATACGCATCTTGCACGATTTTACCTCTGCTTACAACAATGATTCTGCCATAAAGCACGAGTGAACTATTTGGATTGTTATCTAAAATGAGCACCGTTGTGCCACGCTCTTGAAACTTTGCGATGAGTGCCGTGATATGTACTTGGATATCAGCATCTGTATTTGCAAATGGTCTGACAAGCACCAGTAGTTTTGGATTGTATAGATACTCTCTATAATATACCATTTTATATAAATCATTCCGGCTTGCATCAAAGGGATCTTCAAGGTCAATTGCACTGCCAATTAATTTGCTATATTCCGCATAGATACTTTTACGGTGCAAATGCCTTGTCCACAGGTAGTTATCACGCGTGGAGATATGCATACATAGATTATCAAAATAGGTGATGTCGCCGATTACCATAGATGTCGTTGGATCACCAAGAATGATACTGATATCAGGTGCCGTTCGTTTTGGTGTAATTGCATATTGTGATTGAAACTTACCGATGAATTTGCGACGAAACTTGCGATTTCGATTGCGATTCTCATTGCGCATCATTGACTTTCGATTTGACAGCCCACCAAACAATTCAATTGAGCCAGATACGGGTAGCGATGCACCACTCAGAAAATCAATGATATCATCGGTCACTTTATTATGCTGATCCCACATCAGGACGCACTCCCCTTGGTTCACTTGGAAGTCAAAATCCTTCATTTCGCCGGCATAGACATGATTGAACTTGAGCGCACATTCGCTTGTAATGGATACATTTTGATTGACCGGCTGATTGAAATTATCATCTGGATCATCGAACTTGTCAAATTGTTCAGCCTGAAGCGTACTCGTCACCTGTCCATGATCAATAATCAGGATTCTATCGCTAATCTTCGTCAATTCACCATAATGATCGCTGACACATAGAAAGGAAATCCCCTGTTCGGACAGCGATCTGACCATGTGATTAAAATCCTGAAGTTGCTCACCATCGAGCAAATTATCCATATCTTCCAAAATAATCAACTGAGTTCCACTGATGACAGCCCGAAGTAGCATAATCTTGTAGGATTCCAGTTCATTGAGCTCCGAAGCCAATTTATATCCGTCAATATCAAGACCAAATTCGTCCGCTAAGATTGCAAACTGGCTGAACAACATCGAATTGTTGATGATATGCGTCCGCACGTATGGTCTGAGCAGATATACATTTTCGGCGACCGTCATATCATCTACCAACGTATCCTGATATCCAATGACGGAGGCGGGTACACGCCCATTTGCTGAACTTGTGCCTTTTGTGCCATTTGCGTCATTTGCATATGAATTTATAAGGGTTTCTTCAAGGTAGATCTTGCCAAAATCGATGGGTAGGTTCTCGGATATAATTTCGACCAACTCGCGTTTTCCATGATATTGCATGAAGAATACACCTAAGATTTCGCCCGAAAACATATGCATGCGAAACATATCGAGGTATCGAATGCCACGCGCCATATAAGTAACATTGTCAAGACGTAAGATTTCTTTCCGCATATCAAGCCTCAATATCCTCATAATGGGTCAGATAAGGTATGGTAATCTCGGCGTCCGTGCCGATGCCAACGGACGACATAATCGTAAGTCCATATTCGTCGCCAAAGAGCAAGCGGATACGACTGTTGACATTGTGAAGCGCGACGCCCGTACTTTTTGTATTGTCCAGTTTGTCACGCTTATGAACATTGCTGATGTCACGATTCAGTTTCCGAAGAATCTCAGGTTCAATACCATCGCCGTTGTCGGATACCGTAACAATCAGCCGCTGACTCGTCGCTTGAATCCGTATCGTAACGACGCCACCCTCTCTAACATTTTCCACGCCGTGGATTACAGCATTTTCGACGAGTGGCTGGATAATCAATTTGGGAACTTTCGCACCCAAAATCACGTCGTTTGTATCGTCATCTTGATCAAATGCAAATGCCAACGAAATCCGATCGCCGAAGCGAAACTGCTGGATTGAGAAATAGTTTTTGGCATTTGCCAGTTCATCTTCTATCGTCACGAATCGATCTAAATTGGATATGGTATATCTGAAATATTTGGACAGTGCTTCCGCCATCATGCCGATACTTTCGTTGCCACTGATAATCGCTTCTCCCCGGATACCCTCGAGTGTATTGTATAAAAAATGCGGATTAATCTGGTTTTGCATCGCAAGGTATTGCGCTTGGCGTTTGCTCTGCGCCACGGCATCTCTTGAGGTGAGCATGTCACTAAAATGACGCATCAGTTCTTCCGTTTCAGGGCTCACATTGACCGTAAGATCCTTGATTCCTGTGACTGAATACCCTTTGGAAAATAAGGTAAGTTCTTTCAGAAAGTATTGGTAAGGTATCAGTACGTAGAAATAGTACCGGATAAATAAAATTACGCCGATTAACGTGATGGCGCTGGCGACAAGAACGGGGGAAGTACCCGCTCTAAAATGGATAATAATCCACCAGAGTATCACTAACAATGCAACACAAAAGATGGCAATACCGACATAAAAACCATGGACACGCGTTGCAATATAGGAAGATTTTACACGTTTCTTTTTCATATTTATTTTCTGCCCCATGAATATAACTTCCTGAATTCGCCTGGTTTCACGCCCGCGCTCTTTTTAAACATCGCTGTAAAATTTTTCACATCGCTATAGCCGACATTTTCACAGATTTTGGCTACAGAAAGATTTGTCTCCCTTAGTAGCCGCTTCGCCTCGTCAATCCGAATGCTCTGTAGATAAGAACTGAACGTCTCGGAAGTCTCGTTGTGAAATAATACCGAAAAATATGATGCATTGAATCCCTCCATCGATGCGATATCGTCCAATTTAATCGGCTCTGCAAAATGTTCTCGGATATATTGCTTCGCATGAATAATCGGACGATGTCCTTCGTCATCAATCGCCTCAAGCATCTCCTTGTAAGACTTGAGAATCCAGCCATTTGCATAATCAAGAACTTCTGATGCACTGCCTATCACTTCAATATGCGCTTCAATATTGCGCTTTGACGATGTGATATCCATCTGTAGGGGGCTGTGCCTCTGAAGCATCAACAGATAATTATCTACAATGGAATGTACGTATTGTACGACATCTCTGCCCAATAGATGATCGAGTTTGAGCACGCTGGTAGCCGATTGATTCAGTAGCGTCTGCATCTGCTCCGAATCCATCAACTCCATGCACGTTTCCAGTCCATTGATGAGTTCTGCGATTACTGTATTCAGCCCCATCGCATGTGATGATGCAGTCTGATTATCGGACACCTGTTTGTTGGGTGCCTGTTTGCCTGTAGGCAAATGATCGGCGTTGCACTTGGCGCTGCGTTCAGTGCTGCGTTCCTCTGCGTATCGCTTCTCATGAATCAAATCGATAAAACGACCATTGCCATCAATCAGTCTCTGCTGTACATGAAAGCGTACCGTCTGATATGACTCAACGAGACTTTCTAGCTCCGAAACTTCGGGACCTGCGACCATTGTAAATATCGCAGATTGAAGCAATCGATTCTGGATTTTTATCTCCGAATAGACATCTTTCAGCATGCTTCGGACAAGGTTTCCAGCGCTCTTCTCATAATTTAATACAATAAGAATCTTCGATTTATAATAGGTATAATTCAAATCAATACAAAGTCTGCGCAAACCCGTATCAATCACCTCGTAGGCGCGCGACTCAAAAGTGTCGATGACACCTGAATGGATATCGTCATACCTCGCATCGATTTTGATTGCGACGATCAAATAGGCATCTTCCGCAAAGTGATAATTCAGTTGTTCATTCATATAGGATTCCGTGAAGATTGCCGTTTGAATCTTCTTCTGATCCTGTTCGAGCGCAGACCTGTCAACGAGATAATCGAATAATTTCTGCCGATTCATCTTGGTTGCATCTTCCGATGCTTTTATCATGCGATCCATATCACTTAGTAGTTTTGTGTTTTGCTCATGCGCTTCTTTCATACGAAGAAGGGTGCTATTCAATTCTGCTTGATCGATTGGTTTGAGAAGATAATCCACCACGCCATATTTTATCGCCGTATGGGCGTATTCAAAATGCTTAAATCCACTAATGATAATAAAATCCAAATTTGGAACAATCTTCTTCGCTGCTGCGATCATCTCAATACCCGTAAGACCAGGCATGCGTATGTCCGTAATCACGATATCTGGCGATAGATCCATGATGAATTCCAACGCCTCATCACCATCTTTGGCAACAGCAACAACGTCCATATCAAGTGCATCCCAGTCTACAAGATGCACAATAAGGTTTGCTACTTTTGGTTCGTCGTCCGCTATAATCACTCTCAGCATAAAATCTCTCCTGTCTACAAAATCAAAGCGCAGAACGAATTACAATTCTGCGCTTATTATATCATTATAGGTGAAGTTTTTCGAATCGGTTTTCGAATTTATGATAACGTTTATGATAAGGTGCCTTTATTTCCGTCCTTTTTAGGCAGAATCTTGCTGAATAATCCACCTCCTGAACCTTTCTTCTGAGAAGATACATCGGCGAGCACAGCGATGAGGAGCACGATTCCTTTGATTGCTTTCTGCCAGTTCGCATCGATACCGAGGATTGACATACCATTGTTCAGTACGCCCATGAAGATTGCACCGATGACAGTACCACCAACGGTACCAACACCACCATAGGCAGATGCGCCACCGATGAAACAAGCACCAATTGCATCAAGCTCATAGGAGGTACCAGCGGATGGAGCTGCCGAATTGAATCTCGCGACGCAGACGAGGGAGGCAACCGCAACAAGGAATCCCATATTGGTATAAGCGAAAAACATCATCTTATCTGTGTTGATACCTGAGAACTTCGCGGACTTTGCATTGCCACCCAGTGCATACAGATATCTACCAGGAACACTCTTCGAAGTAAAATACCAATATCCGATGATGACGATTCCTAGTGTAATCAAAATAACTGGGAATCCTTTGTTGTTACCGAGCAAGTAAGATAGGAACATAATGACTGCGACAACCAGTACAGTCTTGACAACCTGTGGCACAAGCGCTCCAACTGGATATCCTTTACGTTGCTTCTTTGCACGACTGAGGAATGTCATGATGATGAAAAGAATCGATACCACAGCGCCAATGGCAAGTGTAACCATGAGTAGCGTCGTTGCGATGCTATCATTATATGCACTGATGAGTGGTCTTAAATCCGCAACTTTTAGATTCGAAAGCTGTTCCACTGTCATGTTATTTTTATCTGCAAGATGCTGGATACTCGTACTGATATCTCCAGAATCCACCAT
Organism: Eubacteriales Family XIII. Incertae Sedis bacterium; assembly: GCA_031261525.1. Lineage (GTDB taxonomy): Bacteria > Bacillota > Clostridia > Peptostreptococcales > Anaerovoracaceae > JAISJM01. The sequence continues at coordinate 20,360 of JAISJM010000003.1, read as the reverse complement.
CGATGCAATTTTCTTTGGCGTTGTTGTAAGCGTTGGAATCTTCGTACTTGTTGACGGTAAGAATGCATTAAAGATTTTTGAATAGTTAGCTGGAAATGGCGAAATCGTCTTTCCATCAAGAATAATATTGCCGATTCCTCTAAAGGTAAGCATCCCTGCCAAAGTGACGATAAACGCTGGAATATGTGCATATGCGATAAAATACCCTTGAAGTGCGCCGATACCAATACCAATCAACAGACAGATTGGAACTGCGATGGCGAGCGGTAGTTTCAGATTGACGATAAATACACCAGCAAGTGCACTAATCATACATACACCAGAACCAACAGACAAATCGATATTGCCGCCTGTCAGGATACATAGGAGCATACCAACCGCAAGGATTAGAACGTATGAGTTCTGACCAATTAAGTTTGATATATTTGCTGGTGCGAAGAAATCATGATTCATGAAACTTGCCGAGCTCTGTGCGACAATCAAGATTTCAAATGCGATCATGAGCGCAATCAGCGCTAAGAGCATCGTGTTTTTCTTTAGATTAAAACCTGCAAGTCCACTTTTTTTCTGAAGTGTCGGTGCAGACGCCGTGTTGTTAGACATTTTCTTTTCCCCCTATTATTAAATGCTCTGTTCTTTACCAGCGGATTCAATGATACTTGTCATAATTGCTTCCTGTGTCGCCTCTTCTTTATCAAGCTCAGCAACCATGCGTCCCTCACTCATGACATAGATTCTATCGCACATACCCAATAACTCAGGCATCTCACTTGAAATCATAAGAATGGATAGACCTTCATCTACCAATTTATTGATAAACTGGTAGATTTCATATTTTGCGCCTACATCAATACCTCGTGTAGGTTCATCAAGTATCAATACTTCTGGTTCCGTAAACATCCATTTTGCAAGGAGTACCTTCTGTTGATTACCACCAGAGAGGGAATCTGCATTGTCCTCAATCGAGTTACATTTTACATTAAGTAATTTTGAATACGCTTCTGCCATATTCACTTCTTGGTCGGCATCGATTGTCCCATGATTGCTAATCCTGCCCATATTGGCAAGCGTCGTATTCATGCGAATCGAATTCGTGAGCACGAGTCCGCAAGATTTTCGATCCTCCGTCACGTACGCAATCTTGTGCTTAATCGCAGCTTCAACGCTATTCAGTTTAATCTCTTTACCACCGAGATATAACTGCCCCGTGATATCCCGACCGTAAAGCTTTCCAAATACGCTCATTGCAAATTCGCTTCTGCCTGCGCCCATGAGCCCTGACAGCCCAACAACCTCTCCTTTGCGAAGCTTGATGTTGATATCGCTCGCAGTCTTTCGATCCAATTGCGGGTGATATACGTTCCAGTTCTTTACTTCAAGGCTAATGTCGCCAATGTTCGATGTACGAGCTGGGAAGCGATTTGTAAGCTCCCTGCCAACCATACTTTTTATAATACGCTGTTCGCTGATGCCGTCTTCTGCGGACATCGTCTCTATCGTTGCACCATCTCTAATGACAGTAATGTGGTCAGCAACTCTTTCAATCTCAGCAAGTTTATGTGAGATGATGATTGCTGTCATACCATTTGCCCGAAGACCTAAGATGATATCTAGCAAATGGTTGCTGTCCTCGTCATTTAAAGAAGCGGTGGGTTCATCCAATATCAATAATTTTACATTTTTAGAAAGTGCCTTTGCAATCTCTACCAATTGCTGTTTGCCGACGCTGAGTTCTTGCACGAGCATTCTCGGATCTTCGTTGAGTCCGACTTTATGGAGTAGACTTTCTGCCATCTGGTGGGTCATATCCCAGTCAATGCCAATGCCTTTTTTGACTTCATTGCCTAGGAAGATATTTTCGCCAATACTAAGTTGTGGTATCAATGCCAATTCTTGATGAATGATAACAATACCTTTTTCTTCACTATCTTTTATGCCTGAAAATTTGCATTCTTCGCTCAAGTAGTGTATGTCTCCACTATAGGTTCCAAATGGATATACGCCACTGAGTACATTCATCAGCGTAGATTTTCCTGCACCATTTTCACCACAAATTCCGTGGATTTCCCCCTCTTCCACTTGGATTGTTACGTCTGTCAGTGCCTTGACGCCGCCAAAGTGTTTTTCGATATGGGTCATTTCGAGCATATAATCGCCCACGTCTCTACCTCCCATTTTTCCATAAATAATAAGTGCTGCCATTTCCACAATCGCTCTATGGAACGCCATCGGTCATGTGAAAATGACAACATTATTTGTATCATATGCTACCTAAATAGCATCACCATATGCCCCACACAATTACTTGAGTTGATCTTCTGTGTAATATCCAGAATCAATGAGCAATTCTTTATAATTGTCGATTGTGCATACGATTGGCTCGCATAGATAGGATGGGATTTTACCAGTACCATTGTTATAAGTATCTTCATCATTTACTTCTGGGTCTTCGCCATCAACGATAGCCTTAACCATGCCAACAACTTGGTCTGCAAGCTGACGTGTATCTTTAAATACGCTCATGGACTGCTCGCCGTTCAGCATGTTCTTAACAGATGTGATATCGCAATCTTGACCTGTAAGAATTGGGAAATTGTCTGCGGTATAGCCAGCTGTAACAAGTGCGTTTGTGATACCATTTGCCACAGAATCATTGCTTGAAAGGACTGCATCGAGTTTTGTGCCACTTGGTCCATAACCCTGTGACGCAATTAGATTCTCCATTCTAGCCTGTGATTTCTCTGTGTTCCAGTTCTCTGTCGCAGCTTGCGCCTGCTCTGTCTGGCCTGATTTTACAACGAGTTTGCCGCTATCAAGATAAGGCTGCAGTACAGACATTGCACCACCGAAGAAGAAGTTTACATTGTTGTCATCTGGAGCACCAGTGAACAATTCGATATTGAATGGACCTGCTTGGTTTTCGAGATCGAGCGTATCAACGATATATTGCCCCTGCATCTCGCCAACCTTCGTGTTGTCAAATGTCGCATAATAGCTTACAGCATCTGAGTTCATAATCAGTCTGTCATATGAAATGACTGGGATACCAGCATCCGCAGCCTGTGCAAGTGGTGCGCCAAGCTGGGTACCATCGATTGCGGCAACGACAAGTACTTGACATTCGCCCGCGACCATATCTTCAATCTGTGTAACCTGTAATGGAATCTCATTGTCACCCGCATACTGTAAATCAACTTCGTAACCAGCTTCTTCAAGTGACTTCTTCATGTTGGCACCATCTTGGTTCCACCGTTGAAGACTCTTTGTCGGCATCGATACGCCAACTTTAACCTTCTCAGTACTGGTAGCATCACCATCTGAACTTGCCGCCCCATCGTCTGCTTTTTTGCTTCCGCAAGCTGCAAATGACAATACCATCATGATTGAGAGCATGACTACTAATAGCTTTTTCATAACATTTCCTCCATTTTCCCTTTTTCTATTGATATGAGATGGGACCAGCCACAATGATGCATCAATCGTGGCATATCTTGCCTGTCCCTTTCGATGTACTGAGTTTATCACGGTTTATGATAAGTCAAAAAGGGCAGAATTATTAGATATTAGGGGGGATTGATTGGGTGTTGGGGGAATTGTTTTGAGATGGATCGGATGTGCATTGGATGTGCATTGGATGTGCAAACGATAACAGATACCGTATCGAAAACCAACCGAAAACAAAAAATCTCTTCCTAACTCGATTTTGGACACCAAAAGGCTGGTTTTTGTGTCCAAAATCGAGTTAGGAAGAGAATTATCGAAATGATGCCATCTATGCAATGAGTTATAAAAAGCATCCGACTTTATTTACATTTATGAAAAACAAATCACAAACGAAACTACAAGCTCAGATTCAGAATCTCCGCATAGCTATCAACACGGCGATCACGATGGAATTGCAGGATATCTCTAGCGCGTTTGATTTCGTCTAAGTCTAACTCTGCAATCAGTAAATCCTCTTCGTCTTGCTTACATTCTTTGATGATTCTGCCCCATGGATCGGATGCGAAACTTCTGCCGTAGAAACTCATCTCGCCACTGCCATCTGTCGCTTTTTCTGTGCCGACGCGGTTGCAGGCGCATACATAGAAATTGTTATGGATACCGTGACCACGGATTGCATCAACCCATGTCTGAGATGTATCGAGATCTGGATTGTCTGGTTCGGAGCCGATTGCCGATGGATAAAATACGAAGTCTGCGCCTTTGAGTGCGAGGATACGCGTTGGCTCTGGGAACCACTCGTCCCAACAGATGAGTACGCCAAATTTTCCATATTTGGAATTAAATACAAGGTATGGCGAATCGCCAGGTGTGAAGTAGAATTTCTCAATATATTGAGGGCCTTCTGGAATATGATGCTTTCGGTAGTTTCCGAGCAAGCTACCATCGGCGTCAAATACAGCAGCAGAATTAAAATACACACCATCCATCGCGTATTCATAATAACAGCTGACGATGACGACATCGAGTTCCTTTGCGAGTGCGGACATGACCGTATTAATTGGACCATCGATTGGTTCTGCCAGATCGTATTCTTTGAAATCAATAATCTGCGCAAAATACTGACCACTAAACAATTCCTGCGTGCAGATAATCTTGGCGCCACCAGCTGCCAACGCGCGAATTTGTTCCACGGCTTTTGCGACATTTGCATCCTTGTCTGGCACACATGCGAACTGTGTCATACCAATTGTGACTTTACCCTTGTTCATAATCTTCCTCCTATTTCAATAACACGCTGTTTTGATAGCTAGATAATATACCCATTTGCAAATGTCCACAAGTTGTATTTTCGCACATTCCATTACACAAAGGTGGAATATATGATACAATACATTATTAGATTTTGACAGTTGATTCAGGTACAAGCAATAAAATAAGCAATAAAATACAAGAGGGGCAAATGATTAAATTAACTTCGAAGCAATGGAACACGATAAATGAGGCCGTCTATACCATCAATGCCGAGCGAAGCCTTGATAAGTTGCGGCTCGACATCTTGTCAGCACTTGATAGCTTAATTCCGCATGACAAATCGTTCTTCGATCTTGCCATACGCAAGCAACACAAAGTTGCGTTTTTTGATCCAATCAGCAACAATATGGAGCAGCGATATATGGATTTGTATTTCGAGGAATATGAAGCGTGCGATCCGATGTTTTGGTTTTTCTCGCAGAATCGTTCGGAGATTTATCGTTCGTCGGACTTTGTGAGTGAGGCGACGCAAAATGTTTCGCTCTATAATAGTGGCTGGCTTGAACCGCAGGATATCTATTATAGTATCGGATCGATGGTCGTATATGGCGGGATATTGTATGGCTCCGTGAATCTCTGGCGCAGCAAAACGCATGGCGATTTCTCAGATGAAGAAGTCCAGATTATGACCGTCATCAACCGCCATCTGTCGTTGCGCCTCGGGACTTGGTTTCCAAATGGCATGCACCGCAGTGATGATATGGAATATGCCAGTGAACTTTCACGACTCTACGGACTGACACCGCGGGAAGTTGAGATTGCGAATTTGATTTATTCGGGGCATAGTATTCGGGAAATGAGCGCATTACTGTTTATATCGCAGGATACTGTGAAGAAACACACGACGCATGTGTATAAGAAACTTGGTGTTGATAGCCGTCTGCGGTTGGTGAATGTGATGCGTGGGCTTGCCTTAGATTAGGGGAATGAACCAAAGGATACATTTCCGCAAGGTTCGTGCAATTTTTTCCTAGGGAATAATTTGCAAGACAAACTTCTATTTCCGTTTATTATACCCACGATTCTCATATGGCTGTAATTCCTCAAGCCACTTCGCTCTCATGTCCGTAAGCAGATTCTTCTTCTCAAGCGTCGATAAATCGGGCTCAATCTCCTTTTCTTCAAGAACTTCATAGGCAAATGCCGCTTCGCCCAGCTCATTCCAATCGGTCTGTAAAAGACGATTTGGATGCCGTTTGTCATTCAGCATCATCTTGATGGTCATCCATCGATTCTTTAGGTTGTTGCACGAATCCACGAAAATTTTATCGTTTTTCGTATTCTTAATCTGATATACACCGACATTTACCTTCATGAGCTTGTATGCGTCGATTAATTCTTTTCGGCTTGCCTTCTGGTTATCCATTTTCATATGCTCCTATTTCCTGTATTGTTACGTCCCTGTCTCTTTATTATTGTATCTTATTTTAATTTAGAATCATACATTAACTAAGATATCACAGGAATGAAATTTTACCCAGATTTTACATTAGCCACGATATAGATTTTACAAACTGACGCTATAATTCTCGTTATACAAGGAAATTAGTAACAGTAGCAAATGCAAATGGAAAACAACGATGATTGAAACGATAAAATATAATTCTAAAATAATTTGTATCTCAATCGCGATTCTTATCATAGTCGCGCTTGGACTCTCGGTGTTCACGGGATGTAGAAATACGACACAAGAATTTGATTCAACCAAGGACATCGACGTCATCAGCCGCGAGGAAGGATCTGGCACGAAAGGTGCTTTTAGCGAATTATTCGAGCTGATTCAGGTTCAGAAAGCAGACAATATAAATGATGCAAATGTAGCAAATACGGTAAAATCTTCAAAAATCATCTTGCAAAAAGACCTCACAACGAAAGACGCAAGCGTTGAGAACAGCACAAATACTATCATGACAACCGTTGAAAACGACCCTTATGCTATCGGATACATCTCGATGGGTTCCATGAATGACAAGGTAAAACCGATTGAAATCGATGGCATCGCGCCCACCCCTGAAAATGTCAAAAATGGAAGCTATAAAATTTCACGCCCGTTCATCATCACTTACAAATCACAGATATCACCACTCGCAGAAGATTTCATCGGATTTATTCTGTCCAAAGAGGGTCAGAAAATCGCAAATGAGACTTACATAGAAGTCGATGCCAATGCCGACAGGTATGCTGGCAACATGCCGAGTGGTAGCATTGTCATCGGCGGTTCGAGCTCCGTATCTCCGCTTATGGAAACCTTGATTGATGCCTATAAATCGATTAATCCCCAAGCGAAATTACAGCTTCAAATCACGGATAGTACGACGGGCATCGCGAAAACGTCCGAAGGAACCTATGATATCGGTATGTCGAGCCGTGATTTAAAAGAGAGCGAAAAAGGCGAAACCCCAGATGCGAATATCGGTGATCATGATAACGATAATAATAACAATAATGCACTCATTGAAACGAAAATTGCACTGGATGGCATCACGCTCATCGTCAACAAGTCCAACCCCATTGACAATCTATCGAAAGACGCCGTCCGAGATATCTATATTGGAAAATTCAAAACTTGGAATGATGTGAACGTCACAATTCGTAATTTGAGCGAAAATAAATCTGAGTAAATCACAATTTATTAAATAGATATGAACTATGAAATTAAGAAGATGAAAACAAATATGAAAAACAATTTAAAAGAAAATATTATGCATGCGATTTTTCTCATTGCTGCGCTTACTTCAATCATTGCGGTCATTCTCATCTGTGTGTTTTTATTTGCAAATGGATTTCCAGCGATAGGCAAGATTGGCATCTTTAAATTTCTCCTAGGCAAAGACTGGTCGCCGACGGACATTCCCGCAGTCTATGGCATCGCGCCGATGGTTCTTGGAAGTCTTTATGTCACGGCTGGTGCGATTCTATTCGGCGTACCCATTGGCATCATCACGGCACTATTTATGGCGCGATATTGTCCAAACCGATTGTACAAAATCATCAAACCCGCTTTTGATTTGCTGGCAGGAATCCCATCCATTGTCTACGGATTCTTTGGGCTTATGGTTCTCGTTCCAATCACGCAAAATCTATTTGGCGGTACGGGTAAAAGCATCTTTACAGCATCGATTCTGCTTGGAATCATGATACTTCCAACGATTATCAGCATCTCGGAGGCAGCCATACGCGCCGTGCCTGAATCATATTATGAGGGCGCGCTTGGACTTGGCGCGAGCCATAACCATGCTGCGTATTCTATCGTGCTACCCGCCGCGCGCTCGGGGATATTTGCATCGGTTGCGCTTGGCATTGGGCGCGCCATTGGGGAGACGATGGCAGTCGTCATGATTGCAGGAAATCAGGCGCGCATGCCAGCAGGTGTGTTTAAAGGAGTTCGTACGCTGACCGCCAATATTGTCATTGAAATGGGCTATGCCGCAGATTTACATCGAGAAGCATTGATTGCGACGGGCGTCGTGTTGTTTGTGTTTATCTTGCTGATTAATCTGTCGTTTTCGTTGATGAAACGGAGGATTGTGAGATGATGAAACATGCGAAAATAAAAATGCAAATGCAGCGTATACAATCACAGAGCGTACAATTAGATAGCGCAACAGGTATCAATGCACAAAATTTTAGCAAAACAGAAAATATGTCGCATACCACAACACAAACAACCAATATCAATGCACAAAATTCTAGCAAAACAGAAAATATGTCGCATACCACAACACAAACTACCGATATCATTGCACAAAATTCTAAAACGCCTTTGAATTTTCGAAATGGTGACACTACAAAACATCATGCAAAATCGAGACCGCCATTTGACATCTTTTTATCTATCATCACCTACGGTGCTGCGGGTCTCACCATTCTCGCGCTCATCTCGATTATTGGTTACATTATCATCATGGGGATTCCCAATCTGAAGCCGTCGCTTTTTTCGCTCACGTATACCAATGACAATGTCTCGATTATCCCAGCATTGATTACGACAATTGAGATGACGCTTTTATCACTCGTAATTGCAGTACCGCTCGGGATATTTACAGCCATCTATCTGACGGAATACGCAAAGCGTGGCAACAAACTTGTTGGACTGGTTCGTGTGACCGCGGAGACACTTTCTGGAATTCCATCGATTGTGTACGGACTGTTTGGAATGCTCTTTTTCGTGACGACGCTCGGGCTAGGTTTTTCACTCATCGCGGGTGCATGCACCTTGTCTATTATGATCTTGCCACTCATCATGCGCACAACCGAAGAAGCACTGATTTCTGTGCCAGATAGTTATCGTGAGGGCTCGTTTGGACTTGGCGCAGGTCGGCTGCGAACCGTATTTAAGATTGTCCTACCTGCTGCAATTCCAGGGATATTATCCGGCATCATCCTTGCAGTTGGGCGTATCGTCGGCGAAACCGCTGCGCTCATCTATACGGCAGGCACGGCGACTGATATTCCGATGAGCGTAACAGATTCCGCGCGGACATTATCGATTCACATGTATGTGCTATCCAACGAAGGAATACATACAGGTGAAGCTTATGCGACAGCGTTGATTTTACTTGTCATGGTGATTGGGATTAACGCACTTGCGGCATTTGCAGCTAAGAAATTGACAAAAATATAAGTTGCTACGGATTTGTAACTCATACTCATGCGAATACGAATACGATGTAGAAAAATAGGAATGAAAATAAAATGAATGATAACACAATTTACGACATTTGCAACCTGGACTTGTTCTATAACGACTTTCAGGCGCTGAAGAACATCAATCTCAGCATTCCCAAGCACGAGATTACGGCATTTATTGGACCGTCAGGATGCGGGAAAAGCACATTATTAAAATGTCTGAACCGCATGAATGACCTCGTAGAGGGCTGTAAAATTACAGGACATGTGCTGCTCGATGGGGAGGATATCTACAAAGATGTGGACATGCAAATGTTGCGAAAACGCGCTGGCATGGTGTTTCAGAAACCAAATCCATTTCCGATGAGCATCTACGACAATATCGCCTATGGACCGCGCACGCATGGCATCAGACAGAGACATCTACTCGACGAGATTGTTGAAAAATCGCTAAAGAAAGCGGCAATCTGGAATGAAGTCAAAGACCGACTGAAGAAGTCCGCGTTATCCCTCTCAGGCGGGCAGCAGCAACGACTTTGTATCGCGCGCGCGCTCGCTGTCGAGCCAGAAGTCCTCCTGATGGACGAGCCGACGAGTGCACTCGATCCGATATCAACGGCAAAAATCGAAGAGTTAATTATGGATTTGCGCGAGAAATATAGTATAATCATCGTAACACACAATATGCAGCAAGCGACGCGAATCAGCGATAAGACGGCATTTTTCTTAATGGGTGAAGTGGTTGAATATTCCACAACTGACAATCTATTCTCTGTACCACAACATAAAAAGACGGAAGATTATATCACAGGAAGGTTTGGATGATGCGTATACGATTTGATGAACAATTGGACCAGATGAATGACATGCTCATTGAGATGGGCTCGTTGATTGAGCGTTCAATCGAGATGGCGGTCAAAGCCTTGATGGAGCACGACGCCCTACTCGCGCAGGAGGCAATCGATGCCGATGAGGAAATCAACGAGGCGGAGCGCAATATCGAAAGCGTCTGCTTGAAGATGCTTCTTCACCAACAGCCCATCGCGCGCGATCTCAGGCTCATTTCGACAGCTTTAAAAATGATTCCAGATATGGAAAGAATCGGAGACCAAGCGGCAGATATCGCGGAGATTTCACTCTTACTTGCAGACGAAATTTACATTAAAGAGCTCCTTCATATTCCGCAAATGGCGCAAGAGACCATTTCCATGGTTTCGAGTAGCATCGATGCCTACGTCAAGCACGACATGGAAATCGCCGAAGCCGTCATCGCGCAAGATGACATCGTTGATGATTTATTTGTGTCGATTAAAAAAGATTTAATCGAACTCATTCACGAAGATTCTGCAAATGGCGAGCAGGCATTGGACCTCCTCATGATTGCAAAATATTTTGAGCGAATCGGTGACCATGCGGTCAATATCGCGGAATGGGTGATTTTCTCGATTACAGGACAACATAAGAACACGCGGATATTGTAAAACGGCGAGGAATCTATTATGGCTACAATCTATATCGTTGAAGATGATGAAAATATACGCGATTTGATTCAGTATGCACTCGAATCAGATGGGCATACCGCACACGGTTTTGCAGAACCGCAAGCCTTTTGGGATGCGATGAAATCATCGATATCGGTGCCAGACCTCATCTTACTCGACCGCATGCTACCAAATGAAGACGGCATCAGCATCTTAAAACGGCTTCGGGCAAATGTCGCAACAAAGGCGCTACCAATTATTCTCGTCACAGCCAAAGATAGTGAGTATGACCGCGTCAAAGGGCTCGATTCTGGCGCGGATGACTATATCACAAAACCGTTTTCCGTTTTGGAATTGCTATCCCGCGTGCGTGCTTTGCTTCGAAGAACTCAAAAGGATGAGAATCCGAATACGGTGGCATTTGCATACAAAAATGTTGAACTAAATGCCGATAAATATAGCGTCTACGTGGATGGGCAAGAGGTGCCACTGACGCATAAGGAGTTTCAGATGCTTTGGTTGATGATGGAGAATCCGGAAATTGTCATCACACGCGAGCGCTTTTTGTCAAATGTGTGGGAGAGCGATTGGGGGATTGAGACGCGCACGGTCGATATGCATATCAAGACATTGCGGCAGAAGCTCGGTCATGGCAGCGAGATTATTCAGACCATTCGTGGCGTCGGATATAAGGTTGGTGAGAAGATTTGAGAAAACGAATTTATCAAAATATGCTCGTATTTGTCTTGTTGAGTGTGATTATCACTTCGGCACTGTTGATTTTCACATTTTATCGAATGTTCACGGTTTATGTTGAAGAAAATCTGCAACATCGCGCCGTATCGTTTGAGCGTAATTTGAATTTATTAGTGACAAATGACAATATTTCTGCGGCTGAAACCGCCTATCTTGAACAAATCGACATTCCAAGTTCAGATATGCGTGTGAGTTTAATCGATGCAAATGGCGACGTGTTGTATGACAACAGCTCTAATCCACGTGCAATGGAAAATCATGCGGACAGAAAAGAAATCCACGACGCGCTCCAATCTGGAAAAGGTGAAATGCAGCGAAGGTCGACCACAATCGAAGAAGAGACCTATTATTATGCCATCAGACTTGACAGCGGTGATGTCATACGGCTCGCGATGACGATTTCTAGCATCTATGGCATTTTCATACGCATCTTGCCACTTAGCATTTTGATTTTGATATTGATTTTAATCGCAGCACCATTTATTGCGCGCGGGCTTACAGTCAAAATCATCAAACCTCTGAACGAGATCGATTTCGACAAATCGGACGATGAGATTATCGTGTATGACGAACTCGCTCCATTCATTCGAACGATTTCCAAGCAGAAATCACAGATAAAAAAGGCGCGAAAGAAAGTCGCAAAACAGGAAAAACTCCTCCACGCCATCGGACGCAACATGAACGAAGGCGTGATTCTAGCGGATAAATACGCGCGCGTCGTGTCCGCAAACAAAAGCGCAAAACGCATCTTGGGCGTTACCTATGACCCAAGTGGCAAGAGCGTGCTCGAATTGACACGGGTATCCCCTGTACCAGAATTGCTAAAACTAGCCATCTCTGGCAATCAATCCGATGCGACCATCGAAATCGGCACCAAATTTTATCATACCTATTTCAGCCCCGTAAACAGCGGTGTTGTGATTCTTCTCATGGATGTGACGGAAAAAGCCAAAGCCGAGAAACTCAGACGCGAGTTCACTGCCAACGTGTCGCACGAACTTCGGACGCCACTCACGACAATCTCTGGCTATGCCGAAATGATGAAAAACGGCATGATTCGCACAGATGATACGATGAAAATCGCGACCAAAATCTATGACGAAAGTGCACATCTCATTCTGCTCATCGACGACATCATGCGACTGTCGAAACTGGATGAACTCGAAAATAAACTCGAAAATAAACTCGAAAACAGGCTGGACAGCAGATTCGACAACAGACTCGAAAAAGGGGTTGACACGAAATGCGCAAATCATGATAGACGCGATGCCGATATAGCATTTGTACCATGCAACCTAGAAGAAATTGCAAATGAAACAATCGCCCGTCTTCAGCCCAAAGCCCATCAATCGGACATACAGATTGATTTAAACATTCAGACCGAAAACATGACAATCCCTGCGATTCCACATATGATGCGTGAATTGTTTTTCAATCTTTTGGACAATGCGATTAAATATAATGTCACTGGTGGCTGTGTTCGCATTGCGATATTTGATGGGGAGAAAGGTGACTTTGATGTGCATGAATCGGAACGTGTAGATGAGCATAACGTTAATTTTGATGTACGCAAATTGGGACATGTCGACGAGTCGCAGCAACTGCATGGCTTCGACGTAACAAATAATTTTGGGCGTTCCAACAAAACGGCCAATTCAGCCAATGCGCGTAAAATACACATCTCAATCGCAGACACAGGTGTCGGCATTGCCCCCGAAAACATCTCGCGTATCTTTGAGCGTTTTTATCGCGAAGATAAGTCTCGTTCGAAAGCAATCAGCGGCACAGGTCTCGGTCTTTCTATCGTCAAGCATATCGTCGAATACCATCATGGCGAGATTCATGTTGAAAGCAAGTTGTCTGAGGGAACGACTGTGGAGGTTGTCTTGCCGAATAAAACCATATTGGAATAACAACGATTAAATCATATTGCAATCTAATTTCCTGCAAATTTATGATATAACAATCGTTTCACGATTATTATAAATTATATGCCGTCACTTCGTGACATGGCTGATTATACCATAAATCTTACAGATTTATGGTATAATATCCACATGAAACACATATTTATATTAAACCCTGCCGCGGGCAGTGGAAAAAGCACGAGTATATTACCCAATATCATAAGTGCAACAAAAAAGCATAATATCGACTATGAGATTCACCGAACGCTCACCTCTGGCGATGCGCATAATTTCGTGCTTGCAAGATTGGTCGAAGCGGAGAAAAACGGTGAAAATCTCAGATTTTATGCGTGTGGTGGCGATGGCACAGTCAACGAAGTGCTTGGTGGTATCCTCGGCTATCAACATGATTTAGATGTCGATACCACGTATGATGCGAGAGAAATCTGCATTGAACTTGCAATCGTGCCCGTTGGTAGTGGCAATGATTTTGTGAGAAACTTTCCAGACATCGACAATTGGCTCGATATTGATGCACAAGTATTGGGCAGTGCAAAATCAATTGATGCATTACGATATGAGCTCCTAGATAAAGTCGCACCGCCTCCGCCTGAGTCGCACAGCAGCACCGCCAAAATTGCGACTGTCGGTTATGCGCTGAACATGATTAACATGGGTTTCGATGCCCAAGTTGTAGCCGAGACCGCGCAGATTAAAGGACCGATTATCAAAGGAACAACTGCCTATATTGCGGGCGTTATGAAAGTGCTCACGAAGATGCAAATGGTTGAAATGACGGTCTTCGCTGATGGAGCGGAAGTCCTCTTTGCCACAAAATCAGACCGCAATTCAAGCCAACATAGTGGCACATATCTTCTTGCAGGAGCGGCAAATGGTGGTTATAGTGGTGGCGGTTTTAAAGGTCTACCAATGGCAGATGTAAGCGATGGTTTCATGGATTTGTTACTCGTGAAAGATGTAACCCGCAAAGTATTTCTGTCCATAGTCAAAAAATATCACGATGGTACGCACTTTGACGATCCAAAGCTAGGTAGCATCATCTACCATCAAAGTTGCAAAGAAGCTGTATTTAAACCAAAAGAAAAGATGATTGTCGCAATCGATGGTGAAACTGTTGAAGTTGGCGCAATCAAAGTTGGAATCCTACCATCAGTCGTGCGTTTATCGATACCAAGTTAAGAATATCATACGTACAAATCACAGTTTACATCAGCAAAAGAAAGAGGTACAAAATGTCAAAACTTTACACGCCATATACTGTAAAAGATCTCACGCTTCCAAACCGCATCATCATGCCACCAATGTGCATGTATCAAGCGGTAGATGGAAAGGTTCAATCATGGCACAAGGTACATTACGCATCGCGCGCAGTTGGTGGCGTCGGGCTGATTATCGTTGAAGCAACGGGCGTATGTCCAGAGGGTCGCATCACCGATGATTGTTTAGGGCTGTGGAATGACGAACTGCTTGAGTATCACAAAGAATTGGTTACATTGGTTCATGAACTCGGTGGAAAGATTGCAATTCAGTTGAATCATGCGGGGCGCAAATCGACGGTCAGTGATATCACACCAGAAGCGCCATCCGCCATCGCCTATGATGATGAATCGCTTACGCCGACCGAGATGACTGTAAAAGAAATTGAAGAGACTGTATGGGAATTCAAATGGGCAGCCGATAGAGCAAAAAAAGCTGGCTACGACGCCGTCGAAATACATGCTGCACACGGCTATCTACTCAGCGAATTCTTATCCCCATGTACCAATACAAGGACAGATCAATATGGCGGCAGCATTGAAAATCGCGTCAGATTTGCGGGTGAAGTCCTCGCAGCTGTTAGCGAAGTATGGCCTGATGAAAAGCCTATTTTCATCCGAATCAGTGCAGAAGATTATGAGGCAAATGGCAATCATGCAGCAGATTTAGCAGAAGCAATCAACCTCATTAAGGATATCGGAAATGGTATCGATGTCGTCGATGTCAGTACAGGTGGCGTCACACCTACTGCACCGAAAGCATATCCTGGATACCAGCTATCACATGCACAGGTTATCAGACAAGAAACAGGACTTGATGTCATTGGTGGTGGCTTGATTTTGAGTGCACAGGCGGCAAATGGCGCACTCATTGGCGAATTTGTTGATGCCGATGGAGATACCACAGATGATCGAGAAATTGATCTAGTCTATCTCGGACGCGAATTATTGAGAAACCCATATTTGCCACTTCTTGGCGCGAAAGAACTCGGTGACGATGTTGCGTGGCCTAGCTCATACGAAAGAGCGAAACCTCGCTAACGTATTTTTTCTACAAATATTATGACATTTTAAAGACCTTTATGACACAAAAGTCATACGTTTTTTACCTAACAAAAAAAACGTATGACTTTTTCGGTATTTAAATCATAAATAAATGATTTTCACACATAATGATTCATTTAATTCTATCGTTAATTGGTATATATTTAAGGGTAGATTGAATAGCAAATGCGAATCATTTACGATGCGATGATGTAGTTGCTAATAGTTTGGGATTCATAAAAATAGGAGGAATGAAATTATGTCAAAAATTAGAGTAGGCGTTGTTGGTTGTGGCGCAATCGGTAGAGAACATGCACGCCGTATTGCAAACTTGATTCCTGAGACAGAGCTTGTCGGTGTTGCAGACTTTTTCCAGGAAGCTGCTGAAAAGACAGCTGCGCAGTTCGGCGTAAAAGCTTATGCTTCTGCGGAAGAACTCATTCATTCAGACGATATTGATGCATTTTTCATCACATCATCTGATCCATCACACGCTGGCTATGTACTTGAAGGATTAAAAGCGAAGAAGTTTATCTTCTGCGAGAAGCCACTTGCGCAGACTTCATCTGATGCAGAAGCAATCATCAAAGCAGAACTCGAGCTTGGTAAGAAGTATGTACAAGTTGGATTCATGAGACGCTATGATAGAGGATATTCTGAGATGAAGAGAATCATCGAGAGCGGTGAAATCGGTGACCCATTGATGATTCACTCCGCACATAGAAATGTATCTCAGGCACCTGGATTCCTTTCAAACAGCGCAATTACACAGGTTGCAATTCACGAACTCGACATCTCTAGATGGCTTTTAGATGATGAATATGAAGAAGCTCAGGTTCTCGAAGTGCGTCAGAGCAAGTCTACAAAGGGTGACTGGAAGAATCCACTTATCGTCACAATGAAGACAAAGAGTGGACAGAGAATTGACGTTGAAGTTCAATGTTCTGAGGCATTTGCATACGACATTCAGTGTCAGGTTGTCTGTGAAGATGGACTTGTAAATCTTCCAGATCCAATGCAGGTTACAGTCCGCAAGGATGCCAAAATCAAGAAAGGTCTTATGACTGATTGGGCACAGCGTTTCATCGAAGCATATGACATCGAGCTCGCTGCTTGGGCAAAATCAATCGCTGAAAATGGCGAACCAAACGGTCCAAACTCATGGGATGGCTACGTTGCTTGTTGCACAGCAGATGCACTCATCAAGTCAAGAGAGACTGGCGTGCCAGAAAAAGTTTTGACCATCGATAAGCCAGAACTTTATAAGTAATATACAAAAAATATGATCGCGCCGACTCGTTTGATAGCAATGAAACGAGTCGGCGCGATGTTGTTGTCGTCGCTTTTATTTATTCCTCATAAGCATTCAGCACAATCACAATCTTAAACAAATCGCCATCAATACTGATATTAAACGTGCCGCCCATCAGCCGTGTCAAGTCGCTTGCAATCGCGAGCCCTAAACCACTGCCCTCCGTGTTACGTGATTCGTCACCTCTTGTAAAGCGCTCCATGAGTTCATCCGCGCTGATATTGAGTTTATTTTTAGAGATATTTTTGATTTCAAGTCTGACAGTGTCACCTGCCACAATTCCTGTTGTATTCCCTCTTGTCTGTTGCGCCACGCCTTGTGTAACAGATTGCGTACCATCTTGTGTAACAGATTGCGAATCACCGCGCATATCACCCATCGCCACATTGTTTACACCACCAGAATGAACACGCCCCCTCGCATCATTTTTGCTGCCATAAGTATGTCGTTCTGCGTGCCCCCGTGTCACATCAATATACACGCGGCTACCCTCTAGTGCATACTTATAGATATTGGCAAGCGCATTATCGATTGCACGATAGAGCAATTGATTGTCTGCGGCGATGTAAACGGGTGGCTGCGGCGCATCGAGAATCACGCTTAAATTTCGCTCCTTGTAGAAATCACCGTATTCTACGAGTTCTTGACTCAGAAGCGAACACAAATCAATTTTCTCAACATGTACCTTCATATCGCCACTTGATGCCTTTGCCGCTTCAAACAAATCTTCTGTAAGCTTCTTCAGTCGTTGTGACTTTCTGTCGATGATGTCTAAGTATTCTGGCGCCCGTTCACTTCCGAGACCATCTCTTTTCAGCAGATCTGTGTAGCTGATGATGGACGTAAGTGGCGTCTTGATGTCATGACTTACGTTGGAAATCAATTCGGTTCGCAACTTTTCATTTTTTAGGCGTGCATTGACTGCGATGGACGTTGCATCTGCAATGTCATTGATATCTTTGGATAATTTTCCAAATTCACTTGTATCATTTTCTTTTACATCGATTACGTAACTCGTATTGCCTTTCGCAATTGCTTCAACAGCAGCTTTCACTTTCGAATAATCGGCAACCTTCCGATATGCAAAATACAAGCCTAGTGTAACGACAGCAATCAATGGAATTGCAGCGATAATAAAATCAAACAGACCGCCATACCCCATATTGACACCAACAGAGACAAATAGAGCGGTACTGATAAACACGGCAAAGGCAAAGATTACGATGAGTACAATTGCTTTCGCCCATGGCGCCCTGCCATCAAATCCAGATTTTAGCACGTTGAAAAATTTACCAAGTCCTCTGAAAGTATTTTTTATGAGATGACCGATGCCACCAATAACCCATGCAATGAGACTCTTTTTACGTAGCATCTTTGCGCGCACCAATCTTACGATATTCAGAATCGAATGTAAGATTAACGTCGATGCCCCCGCAGTAAATGCAATCACTCCAATCATAAAGTTATCCGTGCTAAGCATTTCAACGCTCGTACTACTCCTATTCATTGATATTGTATAAGTAACACCAAATGCAATCAGTATAACGGCAGCTACTAAAATAAGCGTGATTTCAACAGGAATCTTGTCTATGAGGAAAGTTCTTTGTTCTGTGATAAGACCAGTTGATGTATTTTGTTTTCGATAGACACCTGCAATTAAGATTAAATAAATAGCAATAATGATAGCAAGAAGAATCATCACAAGTGCCATGATACTGTGCATAACGACGCCATCACGTATCTGCGCATAGTTTGTTTGTGCAAAATTATATTGTGATGCAGACATTCCAACGAGCGCATATTGTATATCATTATCTTCCGTATCATTTTCTGCTATTGAATAAGCGTATTCACTGTCATCCAAGTCGATTGAATAAGCAAATCCACTTTCACCAAAATCTATCTTTGGATTGATCTCCGTGTGTCCATTTACAGTGTACCTGTCAGCGGCTAAATTATCTGCTGTAAATGTCTCTAGTGACGGTGCAATATCATTTTTCACGGCATCATTTGTGATTTCTATGGCAATGCCATTTCCATTGCCTTCTGGTTCGGCTCCTAAGGCAATTTGCATCTTATCAATATTGGTATATGCCCAATTTGAAGTAGATATAAAATATTGATAACCACTTTGACCGAGCTGTTTTTGAGCCTCATCAAACATGCCTTGATAATAGGACTTCTTATTCTCCGTTAACTGAGCTTTATAATCCGTCAATTCTTTACTATAAGTACTTTCGAATAACTCCTTGACACTTTGATAATTCCAAGGTATCATAATCAATCCCTCGTATTCCAAATTCTCAATGGAATCCGCGTCATAATAAGTCTTTGCACCCATTGCAAATAAAGCATCAGAATCTTTCAATCTATTGAATGGAAGTGATATTGAAGAATCCTCAAGATGAAATTCACCCTCCATAAAACTTGATGTCGCAAATAAATCGTTCTTTTGGTCTGCAATATCACCAGGAAGCTTTGTTAAATCCTCATAATATAAATCAAGTTCTTGTTGCACCTGTGTAGAAAATTTCTTATAAATAGATGCTTCTACATCAGAAAAGGAGTCATCCTTGTCACTTTCAATATTGTTTATTTGTGCTCTCGCATTCACTAATCCTTGAAGATCCGTATCAGCCCGAAACAGCGCATTCGAAATCATCGTAGCAACACTAGAATTTGTTCCTAGCAGCATATCAAAATAGACGCTTTCGTTCAAATAGCCATAGGATACACTCTGCGGTTCTTGCGTATAGCGCTCCATATTCAAACCAATCTGTACCATAAATGCCACAGATGTCGTCGTCAGTGCAATACAGATGATAAATAGAATCATGCGATATGCGAAATAATCGCGGAACTTATTTTTGATTGTTTTGTCACGCTTCTGTCTATGCAAATGGGCGTCTCCTATTGCGACATTTGCACCCGCATCTACATCTATACCAGAACCTGCGCCTGCATCTGCGCCCATGTCCTCATTTAATTTTGTCAATTTTGTATCCAATTCCCCACACCACCTTTAAATATCGCGGATTTTTCGGATTGATTTCAATCTTTTCGCGAATCCGTCTCACGTGTACGGCTACAGTATTTTCGGGGTTATAGGATGGCTCGTTCCAGACTGCCTCATAAATTTGTTCCATTGAAAATACCTTGCCTGCGTCTTTTAGCAGCATAAGGAGTATTCCATATT